>JALZDV010000140.1 GCA_030862345.1 Actinomycetota bacterium
AACTGGCTCCGGCCGAGCAACGACGCGAGTTCGGGGATAAGAGGTATTACCTCCGCATTGAGTCAGTCACCCACCGGACCGCGCCTATAACCGCGTCCGCCTCGGATAGGTGGCCGACACGTCGGTCGCGATCTCCAGCTCGCCGGCACGAGGCGCACGAGGCAAACGCACCCCCTTGCCGTTGTGGCCGATCGAGCCGTCTCGAGCTCGACGACTCATTCGCTGTCGAAGCGCCTCTCGGTCCTTGTCGAAGAGGTGGCCGTAAACCAGGTCGATCATCCGGGTGTCCCGATGGCCGAGGATCTCGGCCAGCATCCACGGGTTCGCGCCTTCGGCGAGGAGGAAGGACGCTGCGGTGTGACGGAGGTCATGAGGCGACAGGGGAGCGAGCCCGGCGGCTGATTACGGCAGGGCCGCAATGACGCTTGCGCAAGTTGTTCGGCCGTAGGGGAGCACCCTTAGCGCCGGGAAACAGCAGGGCGCTGGCGTCGGCGTACCTGACGAAGACCTCGATGTGTTCGGCGAGCTTCTCCAGGGCGAGGTCGGCCATGGGGACACTGCGGAACGACCGGGCGGTCTTCACGTTCTCATACGCGATGATGCCGCCGACATCAGTGAGACCACGACGTACGCCGAGCTTGGGCGAGCGGTCAAGACGATCTTTCTGTGCGACTACCTGGCGTCGGCCGACACGCGCCGCGAGGTGCATCAGGGACTCCAGGTCGTCGAGCACTGGAACTCGGCCAACGGCTACATCTTCTACGGGAAGGGCAGCGAGCTCACCGGCGCTGACTGCGACAGCCAGGAGATCAGCATGCTCGCCCTGCACCCTGCTGCAGTCCGCCCTGGTGCACGTCAACACGCTGCTCCTCGAGCGGGTCCTTCCCGACGGCGACCCCAGTGTCCGTCTGGACGATGCGGACCGACGAGGTCTGACTCCGCTGTTCTGGTCCCACGTCAACCCCTATGGACGGTTCCGGCTTGACCTCGACTACCACCTGGGCCTCGACAAGGCGGCCTGACACTTCACGGCGTCGCCAGCGGGCGATGCGCCGTGGCTACTTTGCCCCTGGGGACACGCTCAGGAGTACTGGGCCCCACAGTGTCGCCAGCGCCCGCCCCCATCCTCATCCAACGAGTCGCTCAACAGGGGTTGCGTGCCGATGAGTAGTGTCCCATTCACTCCGACAGGGCCGTCGTGAGGGGAGGTCGGGCTTCACCCTTGTGGCTGTACGAGCCGCCGGAGCACGGAGCAGTCAGGTCGATGACGGTCGCGGTGCCCGAGGCGAGCGAGGTCAGAAGGGTGTCTACGACGGCCATGGGTGAGCCCTTTCAGTGTCGTCCTGCGACGCGTCGAAGAGCGGTGACGGCGCGCTGGGTCGGTGTAGGTTTGAGAAGCTTTTGTGCGACGAGGTGCCCGGATCCGCCTCCGAGACCCGGGCCGGGATGGGTGAAGGCGCCGATGTGGAAGAGGCCCTCGACGCCGGTCTCGTGGCCGGTGCGTGTGCCGGGCCGCCAGAGCAGAGACTGGTCGAGCTCAGCCGCTCCACCGTAGGGATCACCGTTCACGGCGTTGCGATTCGCGCTGGCCAGTCCGGACGGACTGAACACCTGCCTTGCCAGGATGGTCTTTTTCAGCCCGGGCGCGTGTTCCTCGATACGGCTTATCACGCGACCGACGTAGCCATCGACAAGCTCGTCGGTCCAGCCCGCGGGCGTTCCGAGGACACCGGCGGCATCGGCCACAGGGCGCCACGGCACCTCCTGCAGTTGGATCCAGAGCGTGGCCTGGCCCGCAGGGGCGCGACTGGGGTCGAGGGTGCTCTGCTGGCCAACGACCACGGTGGGTTTTGCAGGCAGCAGACCCGCCTCAGCCTCCGCGCACGCGATGCCGGTGCTGGCCGAGCCGTCGCTCACATGGATCAGCGGCACGTCGTCGAGCCGGGAGTCGGCCCACGTGATCGGCCGGTCGAGCGCGAGGTGGATCTGCATCGCCGCCCGACCCGGACGGTGTCGGGCGACAGCACGCCGCCCTGCATCCGACACGTTCCGGGCATCCAGAAGCTCGCCGTATAGGCGAGGTGTCGAGGTCGAAGCCAGGACCGCCCTACGAACCCCCAGACGCCGACGCCCGGCGCCCACGCCCACGGCGCGCCCTCCCGAGACCTCGATGCGGTCGGCGGACTCCCCAAGGATGATGTCGACGCCGCGCTCGGCGAGCAGGGCGGCGAAGGCGTTGACGAAGTCGCCGGCGCCACCACGTACCACGGGCAGACCGACGGCATGCAGGGTGAACGCCATCACCGGCAGCATCAGCCCCCCGGTTGCATGGTCGGGAGCCAGGCCGGCGTGGAGCAGCCACGGCGACCAGAGTTGGTCGACCTCGTAGCCGCGGAAGCGCTCGCGAACCAGGCCGCGGCCGCTCTGCGCGGCAACTCGGCTCAGGTCGGCCAGTCCTTCCCGGCCAAGCCTGAGGAAGGCGCCAGCCCCAAGCCCCACGAGGGCGCGGTCGCGCAACTCACTGCCGAGGACTCCGAAGACGTGCGGTGACCAGGACTCGAACTCCTTGAGCATCGCGGCGTAAGCGCTGGCGTCGTCGCTGGACTCGAACGCTGCGGCGGTGATGGCGGGGTCCCGGTGCGCGACGACCATGCCTCGATCGGAGACGGACGCGGTGACCGGACCGTCGGCGTTGACGTACTCCAGCCCCAGCCGGTGTAGGTCCTCCCCGAGGGTGGCGTAACCCCCGCCTGCCTGAAAAAGGGGATGCCACGAGCTGAAGGTGTCGTGAACGAAGCCCGGCAAGGTCAATTCGTCGGATGCGATGAAGCCTCCGAGCCGGTCCCGTTCGTCGACGAGGGCCACAGACCAGCCCGCACCAGCGAGCTCAGCCGCGGCAACGAGGCCGTTAATGCCGGCTCCGATGACGACGGCATCGTAGATCATGACGTCTAGACGCTGATCCGTTTGGCGAGCTTGGGCAGGGTCTTGCTGTAGTTGCTCGGATTTATGGGCAGGAACCACTGGCGAGCGCGCGTACCGATGCCGACGTTGATGCCGATGTCGGACAGAACCTCATCGATATTGTGCACGGAGAAGGGGATGATGTTGGTCCCGCGCGCGTGCATGCCGCCAGTGCGCTCACGCATCCACGCCAGGCGCGCAGCGACATGCGCTCGCATCGTCTCGTCATCGGGAACCTTGTGGTTGCCGCCAAGGAGTGAGCCGATCCACAGCGCGGAGACTTCGGCCGACAGCGGCGAGAAGAACGAGCTGTTGAAGCCCGCAAAGCTGAGGTTCGGTACGCCAACGGGGTGAATCTGGCGGTATAGGACGTAGTCGCCGTTCTCGTCAACCAGCTGGTCCATGACCTCGTTCGGGAGGAATGGGATGTCCTGCGTCCAACCGGTGGCGGCCAGGACGATGTCGGCGCGGATGGTTTCACCGTTGGTGAGTTCGGCAACCGGTTGGCCGTCGCGCTCGCCGAAGCGAGCGATGACGGTGTCGCGCTTGACGGTGATGCTGCCGTCCTCGACGCCCTCGAAGAAGCCCTCGGTGGCCAGCGACACCGTCGACCTGGCGATGTCGGAGAAGGTGCCGTCCGGCACCAAGCCGAGCTCGGGCAGCTTGAGCTGCTTAACGGTGACCTTCTCGACGCTGCCGAGCATGCTGTTCGCGAGCGCAGAGTTGTGCGCGTGAAGAAGCCTTTCGGCACCGTTGACGGTGTGGTACCGGAATAGCCCCTCGCCAAGCCGGGTGAGCATCAGGTACTTGTAGTTGAGGACGTTCTTGACCTTGCGCGGCATTTTCCACAGGAGCTGGCGTGCGACCACCGTCGTCGAGAGGGCTTCCTTGGCGACCTCGACGGTGATATCGCAGGCCGACTTGCCGTAGCCGAGGATGATGGCGTGCTTGTCGCGCACCTGGTCCAGGTCGTGCAGGTCGCCGGCCGGGATGATCTCGCCGCCTGCCTTCTCAAGGATGTCAATGCCCTCGATCGGCGGGATGAACGGCCTGGAGAAGATGCCGCTGGCTAAGACGAGGTGGTCATAATGCTCAGTGGCGCCGCCCGCGGTGACCGCCCAGCCGTTGTCGGTCGGTTCGGCGAGGGTCACCAGCGTATTGAGGCGGATGTAGGGGGCGAGTGCGAACTTGTCGACGTAGGTCTCCAGGTAATTCTGGACCTGTGCGCCCGTCGGCCACTCGGGGCAGTCGCGCGGCATCTTGAGTTCCGAGAGCGCGTAGGTGCCCTTGTTGTTCTGCGTCCGCAACCCCGGATAGCGCCGGGTCTTGCTCCAGACGCCACCAACGTCGGGCGTCTTCTCGTAGACAACGACCTCGTGGCCGAGGTGGTGCAGGACGCGGGCAGAGGAAAGGCCGGCGAAGCCGGCTCCGATGATAGCGATCTTCATGGCTGCTCCCTGGTCCGTTCGTGCTCACTCGGCAAGCAGCGGGATCGCAGGCACGGCCTGCTCAGGGCCCATAGCCGAGTAGCCGCCATCGACAGCCCAGTCGGCGCCGGTGACGACGGAAGCGTCTTCGGAGGCGAGGAAGGCGACGACCTTGCCCACCTCGGAGGGGTCGCCAACGCGTCGAGTGAGGTGGAAGGCGGCCGCTACGGCGTCGGTCTTGGCTCGATCGCCTCCGCTGAGGTTGTCCAGGATCGCGGACCACGTCCATCCGGGGCTGACAGAGTTGACCCGGATGCCGTCCGGCGCGAGGTCCATCGCCATGGACCGAGTGACTTGGGCAATGGCCGCCTTGCTTGCGGGGTAAACCCAACGGCCCGTTTGCGCGACAGACGACGAGATCGAGGTGAAGTTGACGACAGCGCCGCGGCCGCTGGCCTTCAGGTGCGGATGAGCGGCCCGGACCATTGCGACCATGCTGACCAGGTTGACGTCGAGGGCAGTAAGCCAGTCGCTGCGCGAGGTGGCGAAGCCGTCGTCCAGGTAGGTGGCTGCAAGGTTCACGACGATGTCGAGGGCGCCATGGCGCTCTACGGTCTGCGCGACCAGGCTGGCGAGGGCGGCGTCGTCGGCCACGTCGGTCGGAACGCTCGACACCGGAAGACGCCGGGTGGTGAACGCGGCCACCGCGACATCGCTGGCGTCCTTGTCGATGTCTGCGATGACGACTGCAGCTCCGGCGTCAGCCAACGCCCCAACAACCCCGCGGCCAATGAGCGTCGCGCCGCCCGTGACGACCGCAGTGCGTCCTGTGAGATCCGGCATCTATCCGCAGAAATCTCGAGTCAGCTCCTGCCCCTCCTTGACACTGATCCCCAGGAACCTGGCGGCGTTGCCGGCACCCGGGCCGCCACCAAAGCCTCCCTGGGCCACAAAAGCCACGCTGTGGCCGTGGCAATTGGGCTCTCCGGGAACCCCAGGGGTTGAGCCCGCGGCGCCAGCCGGTGAGATTCCACCAACGACAATGCTCATGCCAATCGCCGAAGCGGCAAGCAGCCTCCGTACCATGGTTCCTCCTCGTAGCGAACAGTTCGATGCTCTAGACGGTGAACGGCGCTGCCGGTTACAGAGTCGCGACTCCCACCGACTAGGCCACCAGGTGAGGTGACACCAGATGACGGCGGCGATGCCTCCAAACTTCAACCGGAGCTCGGAGAGTTGGTGGCGGCGGCAGCTACGGCCCTACCCGACCAGCCGAAGGAGCAGGCTGGGCATGTGACTGACTTTCCCCGCTCGATTTCCGGGTCGGCTCGGCCCTCCTCATCTCTACGCGCTGATTGCGAGCGCCCCGGTCCGGAGCTATGGCGGACCAGCCGGCCCCGCCCAGCGCCACACCGCCAGCCGTTTTCGACCCGGGTATGGCCACCCGTCACCCGTTGCGGATCCTTCTGGCCGAGGACAACCAGATCAACCTGAAGCTCACCCTGCACCTGCTCGGAAAGTTCGGCTACCAGGCTGATGTCGCTGGGAACGGAGTGGAAGCGCTGGCCGCCCTCGAGGGCCAGCACTACGACTTCGTCCTCATGGAGCGGGCCATCGCCTGGGTGGTGGCCGGCGGCAATCGCCGACTGCGCTACCGAGGCGTGGCCCGCAACCACCAGTGGCTGCTCACCAGGACTGCCGCGCTCAACCCGCGTCGCCTGATCAACCTCGACC
>JALZDV010000144.1 GCA_030862345.1 Actinomycetota bacterium
CACCCGCCGCTTCGACAACGCTGAGGCACGCAAGCGCCGGCTCATCCACGAGCTCGAAGCCCTCGGACACAAGGTCACCATCGAACCACCGCCGCGTAGCCGGTCACCAACATCGATCACCGACCAACCCGACACCCAGCCGGGTCACCGACCGCTGCCCCCAAAACGTGCCTGGTCACCACAGTTACGTCTCAACCGGCTCGCTCTGAACACCACGCGTTCTCCAGCGGAGGTCTTCGCCGTCCCCGCAGCGTCACCAAGACGTTCGTCGCCACGGTCGTCCTGCAAACTGGCGGGCGAGGGCGCGCTCCGGCTCGACGACACCGTCGCGGCGCTGCTGCCCGGCCTCGTGCCCGGGGCGAGAAGGTCACCGTCGGCCACCTGCTCGCCAACACCAGCGGCCTGGCCGACCACCTTGCCGACCAGGAGGCCGTGAAATGCCTTGACCGGTACCCGCCTGCCCGAGGCGAAGGACACGACGCTGCCCCCACCGCGTTCGCGCTACTACACCGACCTCGGCGGCGGCGTCCTCGACGTGACCGAACTGAACACGACCCCGTTCTGGGCCGCGGGCGCCATGACCGCCACCGCCGACGACCTCAACCGCTTCTTCGCCGCCCTCCTCGCGGGCCGCCTGCTGCCCCCGCCCTGCGGACGGGGATGACCACCACCGTCACCGCTGGACCGGCGCGACCCGGTTTGGCTGAACGGGTCAAACGAGTCTGATCCCGGCCGAAACGCGGCGGTGGGGTGTAAAAGTCAGTCCGTGCCTGACGAGCAGCAGACTGTGGACCCGGCAATCCAGGCCGCGCGGATCAACCGTCGCGGCGCGTTGGTGGTGGCGGTGGTCGCCGCATTGATCACCAGCACGGCCACGGGTGTCAGCGCGTACTTCGCCGGACGCAAGGACGGCGTGTCGACGGCCCCGACGGTGACCGTCGTCCACACGGAGACGGTGACCGAATCCGCCGCCGCCGACCCGACAGGGCAAGTCGAGCAGGCCGGTTCGACGTCACTGCTGGAGCTGAACCCGGTGGAGGCGTACGGCATCATCGTCACCGACCCCCAGCGGGTCGACACCAAGGGCTACCAGGGTGCCATCACCGCATGGCTCGGCACCTGCGGCGGACGGGGCGAATCGGCCTGGCGCACCTACCACCTCGACCGCCGGTACAAGCGGCTCCGGACCGGATCGTGCTCAGCGACACCTCGAAGAGCGGTCGGAGCGTCGAGTTCCGCGTCTTCGTGGACGAGGTGCCCGTCGACTCCGCCACCGCCCAGATCGAGCTGGGGCAGGTGCGCACCCTGGACGTGGACATCACCAACGCGTTGCGGATACGCCTGGAGACCCGTTTCCTCGGCGGTATTTGCTACGAGGAGCACCAGGCAGGGGCGGTGTGGATCGAAACCACACTCGGATAGCCGACGAAGCCGCCCTTCCGCCCGGACCGACGCGTGCTTAGTCGCGCCCCAGCTGAGTCCGCTGCCTGGACGCCTCGTACAGGACCGCTGTCGCGGCGTTGGCGGCGTTGAGGGAGCTCGCGCTTCCCACTATCGGGATTCGGACGACGTGGTCGCACAGGTCGCGCCAGGCCGCGCTCAGTCCGTTGGTCTCGTTGCCGACCAGCAGCAGCACCGGGCCGGTGAGGTCGAAGTCGAAGACGTCGGCTTCGCCCTTCTCGTTGGTGCCCACTATCGCCACCGGAATGCCCTCTGCGCGCTTCGCCTCCAACCAGGTTGCGACCTCCCGGGGTGAGAACACCCGGACGGCGGGCAGCGAGAACAGCGAGCCGGTGCTGGCCCGGACGGATTTGGGGTCGTACACGTCCGCCGCGTGGCCGGTCACGATCAGGCCGTCCGCGCCGAAGGCGTCGGCGGAGCGGATGATCGAGCCGATGTTGCCGGGGCTGGTGGGCCGGTCGAACAGGACGCCGAGGAAGCGGTCCCGGACCGGGATGCGGTCCAGGTCGTCGGCGGGGATCTCCACCACCGCGACCAGCTCGGCGGCCGCCTCGTTCTTCTCGCTCAACTCGGCCAGCAGCTCGCCCGACAGGGCGAACTTCTCGGCCCGCACGCTGCCGAGCAGTTCCCGCGCCCACCGCGACATCGGCCGGTCGGCGTCGTAGAGCAGCGCGTGGACCGGCCAGTTCCGCTCGACCGCGAGGGTGATCGGCCGCACCCCCTGGACCAGGAACTCCCGCGCCCGCTGCCGCTTGTTCCGGTTGGTCAGCAGCGCCTGCCATTGCTGGAAGCTGGCGTTGCGCGAAGTGACCCGCCGCACCGAACCCTCACCCTTCGACCAGTTGGGCCGCTGGCCGTTTGCACCATGTCGGTGCAGCCTACCGAGGAGGGCGCGCGGGGCGGGTCAGGGCACGACCTCCATCGTCGCCATCATCCCGAGGGCGGAGTGCTCCAGGTAGTGGCAGTGGTAGACGTACTTGCCCGTGTACGGGGTGTCGAAGGTGATCTGCACGCGCACCGACCCCTTCGGCGCGACGTAGACGGTGTCCTTGAGCCCGGCGTCGTCCGGGCTCGGGGGCCCGCCGTCGCGGCCGATCACCCGGAACTGGACGAGGTGCACGTGGAACGGGTGGTCGAACAGGAACGCCGGGTCCAGGTCGGCGTTGACGACGTTCCAGATCTCCGTGGCGCCCCGCTTGACCTGGACGTCCACCCGGTCGTGGTCGTAGGGCCTGCCGTTGACGTGGCCGACCGGCGGCCGGACGGACATGTCGACGAAGCCCATCGTGACGGTGCGCTCGACCGCGGGGACGCCGAGCGGGGGCAGGGGGCGCAGCCGGTCGGGCAGGCGGCTGTGGTCGGCGACCCGGTCCGGCGCCACGTCGAACCGCAGGATCGGGGTGTCCCCGTCGTGCAGGTACAGCGGGCCCTTGCCCCGGTGGGCGGCGAAGTCCACGACGATCTCGACCCGCTCGCCGGAGGACAGCACCATCTCGTCCGCCTCCACCGGCTCGGGCAGCAGCCCGCCGTCCGAGGCGATTCTCGTCATCTTCTGGCCGCCGATGTTCAGCCGGAAGACGTGCTTCAGGGCCGAGTTGAGCAGCCGGAACCGGTACTTGCGCGGCGCGACCGGGAAGTACGGCTGCGACTTGCCGTTGACCAGCACGGTGTGCCGGTCCTCCGGCAGGCCGAAGACGAACGCGCCGTTCGCGTCGAACTGCCCGTTGCGCAGCATGATCGGCACGTCGTACTCGCCGCCGGGCAGCCTGAGGTGCCGTTCGGCGTTGTCCTCGATGAGGTAGAAGCCGTGCAGACCGCGGTAGACGTGGTCGGCCTCCAGCCCGTGGGTGTGGTCGTGGTACCAGAGCGTCCCGCCGCGCTGGCTGTTCGGGTAGTCGTACTCCCGCGCCGCCCCCGGCGCGATCAGGTCCATGGGGTGGCCGTCGCTGGACGCCGGGACGTGGCCGCCGTGCAGGTGCACGTTGGCGGGCACGGTGAGCTGGTTGGCGAACGTGATCTTGACGGGCCTGCAGGTCCTGGCGCGGATGGTCGGGCCGACGAAGTGGCCGCCGTAGGTCATCGCGGGGGTGCGCAGGCCGGGGATGATCTCCACGTCGGCCGGGTGGATGGGCAGCTGGTAGACGTCGACGCCGGAGGACGTCGACACCGGCGCGAGCACGGGCGGCACGGGCATCCGCTCGGTGAACGGCGTCGTCGCGGGCGCCGCGGGGTCCGCCCCGGCTCCGGTCTGGTGGCCGAGGAGGTGGTCGCCGTGCCCCAGGTGGTCGGCGTGCGGAGTCTCCGCGGACGATGACGAGCCCCTGGCCAGCGACAGCAGGGCGGCACCGCCTGCCGTCGCGGCGCCCGCGCTGGCGAGAAGGAGTTGGCGTCGAGTCAGCATGGAGTGACCTCGTGGTGTCGGAAGCGATTTCGCCATTACACTCTCCGTGGCCGGCCGACGACGGCAAGGACCAGGCCGAACGTCGCATTCGACTCGGCCGACCGGCGCAGTCGGCACCGGTCCGCGCCGAACGGGCCCACCGCCCGGGGTGATCATCCCAGGAGCCACGTAGAGCGCGATCCTACTTGGGGCACTAGTGTCGCTTGCCGGAAGTTGGTTGACGGTGGGCTTTCGCGATGATCGTGTCGGCGTCCTTGGTCCAGACGAATGGTTGGCAGCGTTCGTTCCAACCGTCGATGAACGCCTCGATGGCGCCGATCAGTTCGCGTACCGATGCGAAGCTGCCGCGGCGGATCGCCTGGCGGGTGATGATGCCGAAGAAGATCTCGACCAGGTTCAGCCAGGACCCGGAGGTCGGGGTGAAGTGCAGCGTGATCCGGGGGTTGCGGGCCAGCCAGGCATTGACCGCGGGGTGCTTGTGGGTGGCGTAGTTGTCGACCACCAGGTGCAGCTTGCGCCTCGGGTAGGCCTTGGCGACCTGGGTGAGGAAGCGCAGGAACTCCTTGGTGGCGGTGGCAGGGCAGGCAGGCCTGTTCGACCCGGCCGGTGGCGACATCGAGCGCGGCGAACAGCGTGGTGGTGCCGTGGCGGAGGTAGTCGTGGGTCTGTTTCTCCGGCACCCCGGGCATGATCGGCAGGATCGGTGCGGTCCGGTCCAGGGCCTGGACCTGCGACTTCTCGTCCACACACAGCACGACCGCCTTCTCCGGCGGGTTCAGATAGAGCCCCACGATGTCGCGGATCTTGACGTCGAGCTCGGGATCGGTGGAGAACTTGAACGTCTGCACCCGCCACGGCTGCAGGTTCCACTTGCGCCAGATCCGGGCCACCGTCGCAAACGAGATCTTCAGCTGGTCGGCCAGCAGCCGGGCCGACCAGTGCGTCACCCCCAGCTGCGCCGGCAGGCGGCCCTGGTCGGCCAGCGTGGCGACCACGACGTCGATCTCGTCGATCTCCGGCGGGTGCCCGCTGCGCGGCAGGTCCTCCAACACGCGGATTCCGCCGACGTCATAGCGGGCGCGCCAGTCCACCACGGTCGGCCGGCTGGTCCCGGTCCGACGCGCGATCTCCGCGTTGGGCAGCCCCTCGGCGGCCAGCAGCACAATCCGCGCACGTCCCGCCAGACCTGCCCGCACCGAACTCGACCGGGTCAGCGCCCCCAGCCCGGACCGATCACCTTCACGCAGCACCAGCGGAGCAGCAACCGACATACCTCATTGTCTCGCACCTGCAACCGTAAAGTAACTTACGACTAACTTACGACACGCGACACTAGGAGATCCCCTAGAAGATTCACCACAGCGGGGGTAGCACCGCCCGCCCGGAGTGGTACAGTTTCACAAGATGCCGCGATGCCGTGATGCCGTGGCGCTTCCTTCACTGACCGTCGGCGGACATATGGGGGGATCAGGTCTGAAGACTGAAATACTTCGGCGATTAGGCACATTTTTGACGTACGGTGCCGCCGCGGATCGAGCCCGTCAGCGGCGCCCGGGCTCCGCTGGACAATTTCCACAACGGTCACCGGGCACCGGTCACAGCAATAACTTCTACAAGAAATGCACTTTCTCTGCACAGGCCAGCCGTACCAGACTGACTAACGGGGGAGAATCATGCGCTCAGAGCCGTCGTTGTCGGAACTCGACGCGAGGATCATCGAATGTATCGCCGCAGGGGAACGCACGACCAATATCGCCAAAAAGCTCTACCTCAGCCGTCAAGGAGTCGAATACCACGTCAGCAAACTGCTCCAGTGCCTGCGCGTCCCCAACCGTCCCGCGTTGATCGCCAAAGCGTACTGCATGGGCATCCTGACAACGGACAGCTGGCCCCCGGAGGTCCGCAGTCGAGAGCGCGATTGCCGTGCCGCGTGGGCGGGGACACCCGTCCGCCTTTCGTACGGAGGCCGGACCGAACGGAGGCCGGACAGAATAGCGGCGACGTAGCGCCGCACCGGCCACACGTGTCACCCGCTTCACCGCGCAGCCGCGGCGGGCGGTGGGCGCATGCGCCTGCTGCCGGACCGCTTGACCGTGCACGACATGGACCTCCGCCCACTGCGGCTGCGCTGCTGGCCACAGAGCCGCATACACGGCTGGCGCGGGGACACCTTTGATAATCACCCCTGCGGCCGCCTTCCGGGCCGTTTTCGCGTGAACACTAGTCGATTCCCCATTTCTGCCGTGACCGGCGGTCGGGCGTCGGCCTTTCGATTCTCCGCCCTGTGTACACGCCCGGCAACTCGGGACCGCGCCGCCGCGCCGACACCGGCGGAAACCTGTGGTGAAAACACTAGTCCGTTGTCGAGCACGGCTCGTTAAGGTCGAATCCCGTGGGTGGCGGAACGTCCGGCCCTGAATTGCGGCCCGTGGATGCCGGGACCACCGATTACCGGGACTCACGGCACTGGCCGGCGCGGGATTCACGAGTGCCGAGGTGGACAAGCCGAAAGGACAGGCGCAGCCATGACCCTGGTGGTAGCGGACCCAGTCGCGCGGATCGAGCGCTTCCGCACCGACGGCTTCGTCAAGGTCGGACCGGTGCTCGGCGAGGACGTGGTGCGCAGGCTCAAGGCGGGCGCCACGAGGTTGATCTCGCGGTTCACCGACGAGGGCTACGTCTCCGACGACTACTGGCACTTCGACGTCGACGGGGAACCGCCGGTGCTGTACCGCATCCACAACCTGGAGAAGCAGGACTGGCCGGAGGCCGAGCTGCTGTACCGGCCGGAACTCGCCCGCCTCGCCGCCGAGTTCGTCGGCGACCCGGTCGTGCCCACGGCGTTCGCCCTCGTGCTC
>JALZDV010000149.1 GCA_030862345.1 Actinomycetota bacterium
GGTCGAGGTGCAGGGCATCGCCGCCGTGCCCCCCGCGTAACCGCGACGTCCGCGCCAGCCGGCCGTACGTATCGGCCAGATCCCAAGCTCTGGTGTCCAGCTCCCGCCCGCTGGCCCGGGGCTTCTGTCTCCGGTGCCGACTGGAGACGCGGCCGCGGGTCGAGGAGCGATATGCCTGGGCTAGGGAGTGGGATCCGGGTACGTACCGCCGTAGATGTCGGTGTTGCCGAAGGCCTCCGTAGTTCCCTGCGGGCACTGGTTGTTGGGGGCCGGTCGCAACTCAGGGGAGTGCGCGTTCGGCAGCGTGACCGGCACGTCATTCGCAGCGGCTCGGTCACGCGGTCGGTCGGCGACAACGGGCTCAGCCTGACCACTGAGAACGTCGTCGACGAAGGCTTGGCGATAGGCGTTGATGGCCGGACATACGGCGGCATCCCGCGCATCGTTCCAGACCGCGGTCGCGTCTGCCCTCGTCGCCACCGCGTAGTTGTAGTCGCCCAGGAACTCCGCCGTCAGGCCGTTGGCACTGGAGCCCCGCGCGTCACCGATCTGGCCGCGGTGCAGCGAGGTGAACGCACCGTTCGGTGCCACATAGTGCACGACACCCAGCATCCGGCGCGGCGAGGTCGTGTTGTTTCGCCATGGATCCAGATAGGCGTTGTAGACGACGTAGACATCTGTCCCGTCCGGCGCGATGGCAACCGCCGGTTGGTTCGCCCGATCACCCGGTGCCGACACGGTCTGCGGCCCGCTGTATGAGTTTCCGCCGTTGGTCGAGCGAATCAGGTACGCCTTCTCGCGGTTGACACCGGCGCGGTCGTCGGACCAGGTGATGACGATCTCGTCGGTGGCATCCGCACCAGAGGGAGCGCCGTTGGCGATGTCGATGCTCGGGAAGGTGTTGGTCCGGGCGCCGGCGATGCCGTCGATGGTCAACCTCCCCTGTGCCGGGTCGAACTGTCCGATACTGGCGATGTCCTGGATCACCCGGGGCCGTTCGAATCTCTGGCCGCCGTCGAAGGAGCGGGTCTGATAGAAGACGCTGGTCTGCCGCTGCTTGTCGAATCCCTCGAACACCACGTACACGACGCCCTCGGAGTCGGTGCGGATCGCACAGCCTTGGCGTCCCCCAGTCTGATTGTTGTTCGTGGCAGCTGTCAGCTGGCGCGTGGTCCACTCGTCGCCGCCATCGGTTGAGGTCGCCAACAGCACCGGCTCGGAGCCAGCCGCGCCACGGAAGCCGACGTTGCAAACGTAGACGTGGCCGAAGTACGGGCTCGACTCGGCATTGTCAGCCCAAATCTGCTCCTTGTCGCTGAACAGTGCGGAGTTCTGCCTGGTGACGATCACCGGCTCCATCCAGGCACGCTTGTTGCCGGCGGCGGCCGCCGCAACGTTGTCGGTACGCGAGACGGCAATCGCACCGGCACCCCTGAAGCCCTGCTGGCCGGGGAAGTTGGTGGCGATGTTGGCGTAGTACAGGCGCTGGCCGTTCTCCCAGGAGAAACCGCCGTTACCGTCCGGCACTGGGCCGAAGGCCAGTTCCGGATCACCGTTGGAGACCAGGCTGTTCTCGTAGTACCAAGGCAGAGTGCCGATCGGCCCCACCGTGGGCACGCAGTCTGGGCCGGTGCCGGGAGCGGGCCGGCAGGCGGGGGTGCGCGCGGTGTAGCCGGTGTAGGTCGGCTGGACCCAACTCGCGCCACCATTGAGCGAGAATTGGACGCCAGACAGCCCGACGCCCGGGGTGAACGGGCAGATGAGTGGATCGCCTGCGTTGCACTGCTCCATGTCGATGTTGTCGTTGGCGCCGGCGGCGCGGATCGCCGGATTGACCGGGTTCACGGCCAGCCCCGGCTCGTTCTGCTTGTTGTGGGAGAAGTAGCGATCGTCACTTCCGACCGTGACCTCGGTATCGCCGCCGGGCGCGGCGAGCGCCTCCGCAGGGATCAGCAGTGCGCCCGTTGCAAGACAGCTGATCAATACCGCTCGACGTGAGCTCATAGCGCCTCCTGGGCGACTGGGCAAGCACCATCGCAGGCCCGCTTGGAGCAATCTGCCTGCATTAGGTTCCCAGCACAAGGTGCACGTCATGCACTTCCCGAGCGACTACGAGCTACTGCGGGTCCGACATACTGAGGACGGGATCACATTCTGTTGGCCAAAAGGAGCTCCGGGAGTGCAGCAGCTCATGCCGTCGGCGCATGTGGACACCTACGCGCGCGACAACCTGCCGCCGGCCGACCAGTGGCCGGAGCTGCTCTACGACCTCCCCGGACTGAACTACTCCGAGCAACTCAACGCGGCCACCGCCCTGCTTGACCGCGGGCTCGCAGCAAGTGGACCCGATCGACCGTGCCTGCTCGCGCCGGACGGTACGAGCTGGACGTACGGCGAGGTCGCCGCCCGTTCGGCGCAGATGGCACGTGTGCTGACCGAGGATCTCGGCGTCGTCCCCGGCAACCGGGTGCTGCTGCGCGGGCCGAACAACCCGGAGCTCGTCGTCAGCTGGTTGGCCGCCCTGCAGGCCGGCGCCGTGGTGGTCAGCACGATGTCGCTCCTGCGGGCGAAGGAACTCGAAGTCGTCGGAGAAATCTCGGCCGCGCAGTTCGCGATCTGCGACCACCGCTTCGTCACCGACCTCGAGGCCGCAGCCCTGCCCGGCTTGGTGACGGTGACGTACGGCAGCCAGGCGCCGGACGACCTGACCGTGCGCGCCGCGGCCAAGCCGTCCAGGTACGAGGCCGTACCCACCTCCGCCGACGATGTGGCGATTCTCGCTTTCACATCCGGTACGACCGGCCGCCCGAAGGCGACCATGCACTTCCACCGCGACCTGCTCGCCACCTGCGACACGTTCGGCACCCATATCCTCAAGCCGCTGGCCTCCGACGTGTTCACCGGAACGCCGCCGCTGGCCTTCACCTACGGGCTAGGCGGCACGGTGCTGTTTCCGCTCTCGGCCGGGGCGGCAATCCTGCTGGTCGAGCGGGCCAGCCCGGACGAGCTCGCCGGGCACATCGCAGCGCACGGCGTGACGGTGTTGTTCACGGCGCCGACCGCCTACCGAGCGCTGGCCGCCCTGCCCGACCCTACCCAACTGGCCAGTCTGCGCCGATGCGTGTCGGCCGGAGAGACCTTGCCCAAGGTGGTCTTCGACGCCTTTCAGTCCGCGACTGGGCTGCAGATCATCGACGGCATCGGCTCGACCGAGATGTTGCACATCTTCATCGCCAGCGCGGACGAGAAGATCCGGCCGGGCTCCACCGGTCTGGCCGTGCCCGGGTACGTCGGCGCGGTCCTCGATGACGACGGGAACGAGGTGGGCGTCGGCGAACTCGGTCGGCTGGCGGTCAAGGGCCCCACCGGCTGCCGGTACCTCGCCGATGAACGCCAGGGCGTGTACGTCCAGAACGGCTGGAACATCACCGGGGACACCTACACCCGGGATGCCGATGGCTACTTCTGGTACCAGGCCCGCTCGGACGACATGATCATCTCTTCCGGTTACAACATCGCCGGGCCCGAGGTGGAGGCCGCCCTGCTGAGTCACGCCGATGTGCTCGAGTGCGGCGTGGTCGGGTTTCCCGATGCCGAGCGCACCATGCTGGTCACCGCCTATGTCGTGCTTCGCGATGGCGTGGTCGGCGATGAGGTCAAGGCGAAGGAACTCCAGGACCACGCCAAGGCGACGATCGCGCCGTACAAGTACCCACGCCGGATAGAGTTCGTTCCCGAGTTGCCGCGGACCAACACTGGCAAGCTGCAGCGCTTTCGGCTGCGCAGCGGCGCTGCGAGCACTTCCGGCGAGAAGGCTTGACCGGCATGCGGATCGCGGTTATCGGCGGCGGCCCAGGTGGGCTGTACTTCGCTGCCCTCGCCAAGCAACTCGACCCTTCGCACGAGATCACCGTGTGGGAGCGCAACGCCGCCGATGACACATTCGGTTTCGGGGTGGTCTTCTCCGACGAGACCCTCGGCGGCATCGAGCACGCCGACCCGGCGGTTTTCGCCGCGATGCAGCGCGAATTCGCCCGCTGGGACGACATCGACGTGCACTTCGCCGGGCAGACCTTCACCTCCGGCGGGCACAGCTTCGCCGCGTTGGCCCGGGTACGGCTCCTGCAGATCCTGCAGCAGCGCTGCGCCGACCTCGGCGTGGTCACCCACTTCCGTACGCTGGCGCCGCCGTTGGACGAACTGACCGAGGGGTACGACCTCGTGGTGGCCAGCGATGGAGTCAACTCTCCGGTTCGGGCTGGGTACGCCGAGGACTTCGGCACGACGCTTGACGTACGGCGCTGCAAGTACATGTGGCTGGGCACGGACCTGGTCTTCGAGGCTTTCAAGTTCTACATCGAGCAGACGCCGTACGGCGTCATGCAGATCCATGGATATCCCTACAGCGCAAGCGGGTCCACGTTCATCGTAGAGATGGCCGACGACGTGTGGCGAGCAGCCGGATTCGATGCCGTTGATGCCAGCACACTGGTTCCGGGCCAGAACGACGAGGCAGCCATTGCCACCGTGAGCGAGCTGTTCGCGGATGTCCTGCGTGGACACAAGGTAGTGGGCAACGGGTCCAAGTGGATCAGCTTCACGACCGTACGAAATGCCACGTGGCGCAAGGACAATCTCGTGTTGATCGGGGACGCAGCGCACACCGCACATTTCTCGATCGGTTCCGGGACGAAGCTCGCCATGGAGGACGCGCTGGCGTTGGCGGCCTGCCTGCACGAGGAGGGCTCGGTCGATGCCGGGCTGACCGCGTACGAGGCCGAGCGCCGTCCGGTGGTGCAGTCGACCCAGCGGGCCGCCCAGGCCAGCCTGGAATGGTTCGAGAACCTCGGCCAGTACACCTCCCAGGATCCGGCGCTGTTCGCGTTCAACATCCTCACCCGCAGTCGCCGGGTGACCCACGACAATCTGCGGGTACGCGATCCCGAGTTCGTGGCGGAGATGGATCGGGCCTACGCCAGAGACATTGGCGCCGAAGAGATACGGCCGCCCATGTTTCAGCCGTTCTCGTTGCGTGGCCTGCGCTTGCACAACCGGGTCGTGGTCTCCCCGATGGACATGTATGTGTCGGTGGACGGGTTTCCCAACGACTTCCACCTGCTGCACCTCGGCGGCAAGGCGCTGGGGGGCGCCGGTCTGGTGATGACCGAGATGGTCTGCGTCAGCGCGCCGGGACGGATCACGCCGGGCTGCACCGGCATGTATGAATCCGAGCACGGGCCGGCGTGGCGGCGGATCGTGGACGTCGTACACGAGCAGTCCAACGCGGCGATCGGGATCCAGCTCGGGCACTCCGGTCGGAAGGGGTCGACCCGGCTGATGTGGGAGGGCATCGATCAGCCGCTGCCCGAACCCGAGGCCAACTGGCCGCTGGTCGCGCCGTCTGCCCTGCCGTACAAGGCTGGGGTGAACCAGATTCCGCGCGAGATGTCCATCGAGGACATGGAGATGATCCGCGGGCAATTCGTTACTGCTGCCGTCGCGGCGGACCGCGCCGGCTTCGACCTGCTCGAACTGCACTGCGCCCACGGCTACCTGTTGAGCTCGTTCATCTCGCCGATCACCAACCGGCGAACCGACACATATGGCGGTTCGCTGGCAAACCGCCTGCGGTATCCGATCGAAGTGTTCGCCGCGATCCGGCAGGTGTGGCCCGACGACAAGCCGATGAGCGTGCGGATCTCGGCAACGGACTGGATCGAGGGCGGGATCACCGGCTTGGACTCGGTTCAGATCGCGCGGGCCTTCGCCGATGCGGGAGCCGATGCCATCGACGTCTCGACCGGGCAGATCGCGCCGGAGGAGAGGCCGGACTTCGGCCGGTCGTACCAGACGCCGTTCGCCGACGCGATCCGGAACCAGGTGGGGATCGCCACTATTGCCGTTGGCGTCATCTCATCGTGGGACGACGTCAACTCGCTGCTGTTGGCCGGGCGGGCCGATCTGTGCGCAGTGGGCCGGGCACATCTGTACGACCCGAACTGGACGCTGCACGCGGCGATCGAGCAGGGGTACTCCGGGCCGGGTGCGCCCTGGCCGTTGCCCTGGAAGGCCGGCGCGCGCGCCCCGCAGACCGGGCGTACCGACGGACCCAAGCCCCGATTGCAACTTGCCCGCGAGGGCCGCCGAGTCACCGGCCACGCCCGCTGGCGTCCCGGCCGAGACCGCGACTCCTGACCCCTTCGTCACCATCCTCCCGGTCCCTCTCGAGTTCCTCTGGACTCCCTGTGGACTCAAGGGTCGCCGGAGTCAGCAGCGTAGAAGCGCACCGGCAATGCCGGCGAGCGCCGATGGCGTGAGCTTGCCGCGTCCCAGGCCCAGTTCGACCAGGTCGTCGAAGGTCGACGCGGTTCGGTTGGCTGCATGCACGGCGGCGGCCACGATCCGCGGTGATCGGGCCAGTAACGCGGCCGCGTCAGTGTGCCGCAGGTGGGCACCGAGCCCCCGCCGTAGGGCGGCGCGGTATCTGCGGCCCGGATCGTCGGAACTCAACGCCGCTCGACCGGCCAGCACGCCGGAGGTGACCGCGTAGAAGATTCCCTCGCCGGTGACCGGGTTGATCAGGTTCATCGCATCGCCAGCGAACAGGATCCGCCCGTCGGGTTGCCGGGGTCGCCCGGTCGAGAGGGGCAGATGGTGGGCACGCCAGGACTGCCCGCCGGCGCCGGCATCTGGAAGCAACTCGTCAAGACGATCGAGTAGATGCCGGCGAGTCAATGGTTGGCCTGGCCGGAGCAGTTCGCCGTACCCGACGTTGGCCCGTCCGTCGCCGATCGGGAAGGACCAGGCGTACGCCGGCCAGGGCGACCCGCGGCTGCCGTCCGGATCGGAGAACACGATGACCTGCTGACCGGCGCGGCTGGCTGGTACCGGCGCGTACCCCCGGATGGCCACGGCGGTATGCCCTACTTCCCCTCCTGGTCGTTTTGGCCACCACCAGGAAAGGGAGACGTCGGGCGGGTGGGTGGCGCGGGTCCGTCGGGGGGAGAGCTGTCGGCGAATCAGCGAGGAAGCCCCGTCCGCGGCGATCACGACTCCGGCCCGGATGCTGCCGTCCAGGACGAGCCTCTCGCCGTCGTTGGCCGGCGCGACCGTACGGATGCGGTGCCGGCACAGTTGGGCACCTCGGTGCACCGCCGCGTCCACCAGCCGGGCATCGAAGACCGAGCGCGGGATCACGTACGCCGCCCGGGCCATCGCCCCGCCGGTGCTCGGACCGGAGGCGAAGCCGATCACCAGTCGGTGGACTCCGGCGTACCCGGACTCAACGCCGGTGACACCGACCGAGCTCAGGACGTCGAGCACATGCGGGGCGATCCCATCCCCGCACGGCTTGTCCCGTGGGAAATCGTCGCGATCCACCATCAGGACCCGGGCGTCCGGGTTGGCGTACAGAGTGGACAGCGCCGCGCTCGCCCCGGCCGGTCCGGCGCCGACCACGACGACGTCCCACGTCTCATCCATCGGTTGCCGAAGCTCGCTCAATTCCGCTCGCCGTACACGCAGTGACCGTACGTCGCAGGGCCCGCTGAGTCGGGTTGACCCGATCGGTGACGTCGCGCTGGCTAGGCTTCGGCGCGTGACCACGCTCGAAACGGAGGGCTTCGTCGAGCCCGGACGCGGCGCGGGCCTGCTGGATGTCCTGCGGCGGCGCTACCTGGTCAAGCTGCTGGTCCGCAAAGAGCTCCGCGTCCGCTACCAGGGTTCGATTCTCGGGCTGTTCTGGTCCTATCTCAAGCCCGCCGTCCAGTTCGTCGTCTTCTACTTCGCGATCGGCGTCTTTCTCGGGCTGAGCCGCAACATCGACGACTTCGCGGTCTACTTGTTCTCCGGCATCGTGGCGATCAACTACTTCAGCGAGGCGTTCGGTAACGCGACCCGCTCGATCGTCGGGAACGGTGCGCTGGTCAAGAAGATCTACCTCCCGCGCGAGCTGTTCCCGGTGTCCTCGCTGTGGGTCGCCCTGGTGCATCTCTTCCCCCAGGTGCTGGTGCTGATCGCCGGCGCCCTCATTGCCGGCTGGCGGCCGTCGCCGCTCCAGTTGGGGGCCGGCGTCCTGGGCTTCCTCGTCGTCACGGTGTTCTCGCTCGGCCTGGGCCTGCTGTTCGGAGCGATCAACGTGGTCTTCCGGGATGCCGAGAACTTCGTCGACCTGATCCTGATGGTGGCCACCTGGATCTCACCGGTCCTCTACTTCTGGACCATGGTTACGGACGCGATCGGCACCGGTCCGCTCTGGTGGCTCTACCAGGCCAATCCGCTGACCGCCGCCGTCGAGCTGTTCCATTACTGCTTCTGGTTTCCGGCCACTGACGAGTCCAGCGCCGTACTTCCGAATCTGGGCTGGATCGGCTTGGGCGCGCTGGTGCTGTCCAGCCTCGTGTTGGTCATCGGCCAGGCAACCTTCCGGCGCCTGGACGGCCAGTTCGCACAGGAGCTTTGACCGCTCAGATGGCCGCCGCATGACCGCCGTGACCGACGCCAATCCGGCCCGATGACTGTGCCCGGACCGAACACCCGGATCATCCTGGAGAAGGTGACCAAGCGGTTCACGCTGCGGCACAGCCGTTCTCTGAAAGAACTTGTTGTCTGGACGCTGCGCGGACGCAAGGAGGCGCTGACCAACCAGTTCGTCGCGCTGACCGAGGTGTCCTTCCACATCAACGATGGCGAGACGGTTGCGCTGCTCGGGCTCAACGGGTCGGGCAAGAGCACCTTGCTGAAGCTGATCTCTGGAGTGATGCGGGCCGACGGCGGGCACGTCATGGTCCGCGGCAACATCGCCGGTCTGATCGAGGTCGGCGCCGGCTTCCACCCCGACCTGACCGGCCGGGAGAACGTGTACCTCAACGGCGCCATCCTCGGCATGACCGAAGCCCAGATCGACGCCCGGTTCGACGAGATCGTCGCCTTCAGCGAGATCTCTGAGTTCATCGACACCGAGGTGAAGTTCTACTCCTCGGGGATGTTCCTACGGCTGGCATTCTCGGTCGCCGTGCACACGGAGCCGGACATCTTCCTGGTCGACGAGATCCTCGCGGTCGGCGACGAGCCGTTCCAGCGCAAGTGCCTGGATCGGATCCGAGAGCTCAAGGCCGCCGGTCATGCCCTGGTGATCGTCAGCCATGACCTGAACATGGTCGCCGACCTCTGTGAGCGCGGAATCCTGCTCGAACACGGCAAAGTCATCGTCGACGGGCCGGTGCAGACCGCGGTCGCCGAGATGCGCGCCCGCTTCTGAGACCGGGCACCCGGTCGCAACCGAGCCGGCCCCCCATGATCGCGGTTATGCGCATAACCGTCACCGGCGCGGCCCTCTGCGCACGGTTATGCGCATAACGGTGTGGATGTTCAGGGGGTGAGGATGACCTCGGCTCCCCCTCAACTCGGCTTGAGGTCAACCCCGCTGATGCACCGCTGTTGATCATTAGAATTTAACGGGCTTCTGCGGCAGATGAGGCGGAT
>JALZDV010000151.1 GCA_030862345.1 Actinomycetota bacterium
GTGCTGGACTTCGCAGCCTGGCACGGGGACTGGTCGCCATGGAACATGGCCTGGCGGGGTCGACGGGTGCAACTCTGGGACTGGGAACGTTTCGAGAGCGGCGTTCCGGTGGGCATGGATCGAACCCACTACGTGCTCAGCGCATTGGCCCGTACCGAAGGATTCAACGCCCGCACCATCGCGCGGGCCCTTGCGCTGCCGTCGGCTCGCGAGTACGCCCGGCCATCTCAACAGGACGTCCTGGGCCTGATCTACCTGGCCGTGATCGTCAATCGATACCTGACCAGCTCCCACCACGAGCACCCCGGACCCGTTCAGGCTCGTGCCGCAGCAGCTCTCGAGGCGCTGACGTCGCTCAGCCAGAAGCCCGGCAGGCTCGACAGCCAGGTGGTGGGCTCCTAGATCCGGAAGATCTCCAGGGCGACGATCTCCACCTCGACCGTGTTCCCATTGGGAGCCGGATATCTGACCGACTCGCCGACCTTCTTGCCCAGAATCGCGGTACCGAGTGCCGACTCGGGAGAGTAGACGCTCAATTCGGTGGTGCCACCGATCTCCCGCGAGCCGAGCAGGAACTTCTCGGTGTCGTCGTCTCCGACAAACCGGACGGTGACGACCGTTCCGAGCGCGGCCTCATCGGCGTGGTCGGGGGGGTCGCCGACCCGTGCCCCCCGCAGCAGATCGCTGAGTTGCCGGATCCGGGCCTCGGCCTTGCCCTGCTCCTCCTTGGCCGCGTGGTACCCGCCGTTCTCCTTGAGATCACCCTCCTGCCTGCGGGCGTTGATCTCGGCGCTCATCGCGGGACGACCGGCGATGAGTTTGTCGAGCTCGGCTCGCAAACGATCGTAGGCATCCTGTGTCAACCAGGTAGTCGGTTGGGATGTGGGCTCGACGGTAGCGCTGGACACAGTGGAACTCCTCGATTGCGGGACGTGCGGAGGCGGCGAATGGTGGCGCATTAGTGGCGCGGCCGCGCGACGCGGGCGCGGCGGGCGGATAAGAGATTGACGCTACCGTGTTCCGGCCGAGCCTGCCGCATTGCCGGATTCCGGCGTTGGTCATGATATGGCAGTGAGTTCCACCCTGTCCGATCCCAGATCGATCCGAGCCAAGCACGGGGACCTTGCTTCCGGCCGCACGTCGGGGCTACGGCTGATGGCCGTACACGCCCATCCCGATGACGAATCGAGCAAGGGGGCGGCCACGATGGCCCGCTACGTCCGGGAGGGGGTCGACGTCCTCGTCGTCACCTGTACCGGGGGCGAACGCGGATCGATCCTCAATCCGGCGATGGATCGTCCGGACGTTCTCGCCGACATCGCCAACATCCGCGCCGCGGAGATGGAGCGGGCTCGGGAGATCCTCGGGGTCTCCCAGGCCTGGCTAGGTTTCGTCGATTCCGGCCTCCCCGAAGGTGACCCGCTGCCCGATCTCCCGGACGGCTGCTTCGCACTGGTACCGACCGAGGAGGCCGCGCGACCACTGGTGGCCCTGATCAGGTCTTTCCGCCCGCACGTGATCACGACCTATGACGAGCGGGGAGGCTACCCACACCCGGATCACATCAAGACCCATGAGGTGTCGATGGTCGCCTTCGACGCCGCCGGTGATCCCGAGCGGTATCCGGGCACCGGCGATCCCTGGCAGCCCAGCAAGCTGTACTTCCACATGACTTTTACCCGAGCCCGGCTGCAGGCCATCCATGAGGCGCTGTTGGCCAGGGGGGCGGAGTCGCCGTACGCAGAATGGCTCGAGAACTGGGACGAGACCCACGACAACTCCGCACGGGTCACGACCCGGGTGCCGTGCGCCGACTGGTTCGAGACCCGGGATCAGGCCCTGATCGCGCACGCAACGCAAGTGGACCCGCTTGGCCGATGGTTTTCCATTCCGCTGGATGTGCAACGCGAGATCTGGCCCACCGAGGACTATGAGTTGGTACGCAGCCTGGTCGACAGCGCACTGCCCGAGGACGACTTGTTCGCCGGTCTTCGGCAAAGCGTGCCCGCGTGACGGCCGGACTCCAGATAATTGGCCCGCTGGCCGGCGAGGAGGACGTCGGCAAGGCTGGACCAGTGGGTCTGTTCCTGATCCTGAGCCTGCTGATCGTGGTTTTCTTCCTCGGCCGCTCGATGCGGACACATCTTCGACGAGTGCCGCTGGAGTTTCCTGACCCGACGTCCTCGAGGCCATCCGAGGGTCCCGACGCATCTGGTCAGGATGCCGGCGGGGCAGAAGGTGAGATCGTCGAGCGGCCGGACGGACGTCCCCGTCGCCGCGACGGCAGGCCCGATGAACCCGACACATCTGCACCCAACCTGAGCTAAAGCGCTCCCGTCCGTCGCTACCCTCCACATGAGGAGCGAGGAGCGCACTATCGACGCAGCCGCGAGAGCCGCACGCCGGGATAACTCACTCCTGGCGCTGCTCCGCATTCCCGTCTTTCGCCGGGTCTGGGCGGCCATCGCGCTGTCCAGCCTCGGGGATTGGCTCGGCCTGCTAGCCACGACGGCGATGGCCCAGCAGTTGACGGCTGGGGAGTCCATCGCCGTCCAGGGCACGGCCATCTCGGGGGTGATCCTGACCCGGCTGCTGCCCGACCTGCTCCTGGGTGCCTTCGCTGGAGCATTGGCCGATCGGCTGGACCGGCGCAAGACCGTTGTCATCGGTGAGCTCCTGGCTGCGTCGCTGTACCTGTCGATAGCGATCGGGTACGACCTGCTCTGGCTGTACGTCGCGCAGTTCCTGATCGAGGCGGTCGGGCTGTTCACCATGCCGGCCAAGCAGGCGCTGTGGGTCAACATCGTCCCGCGCAAGCGGTTGGCCGTGGCCAACCAACTGTCTCTGCTCTCGGTGTACGGCGCAGTGCCCGTCGCCGCGCTGCTGTTCGCCCTGCTCAACACCGCCAGCCGGTTCTTTGCCGATGCCCGCGATGTCGATCCGGAGTTGGCTGCCGCATTGGAGGGGCCGAGCGTGACGATCGTGATTGCCTTGGGCTTCAACGCGCTCTCTTTTGTGGTCAGCGCGGGAACGATCTTCTTCTCCAGACACAAGATTCCCGCCTACACCGGTGAACGTGAGAGGAGCGCCGGGTTGCTCGACCTGATCAAGGAGGGGGTTGCCTTCCTGCGCTCCAACGCCTTGATGAAGGCTCTCTATGTCGGGATTCTGGGCGCGTTCGCCGCCGGTGGTTTCGTGATCGGCGTCGCCCAGTTGTGGGTGGCGACCCTGGCTGCCGGTACCGCCGGATACAGCCTCCTGTTCGGTAGTGTGTTCACCGGCTTGGCGCTGGGCATGCTGCTCGGGCCCCGGTTGCTACCAGGAATCACCCGTCGACGGATCTTCGGCGTGTCGATCGGGCTGGCCGGAATCCTCCTCATCGTGATGTCGTTTCTGCGCGAGTTCGTGATCGCCGCGGGCATGGCCGGTGCGGTGGGGTTCTTCTCCGGTGTCGCCTGGATCATCGGCTACACCCTGATCGGTTACGAGGTCGCGGACCGACTCCGGGGCCGGACCTTTGCGTTCGTGATCTCCTCGGTCCGGATCATTCTCCTGCTGACCGTCGCCATCGGTCCGTTGATGGCCGGATTTCTG
This sequence comes from Actinomycetota bacterium, assembly GCA_030862345.1. GTDB lineage: Bacteria > Actinomycetota > Actinomycetes > Mycobacteriales > Geodermatophilaceae > JACCQS01. Next base: position 3,595 of record JALZDV010000151.1, read on the forward strand.
GGCAACCACGTCATCACCGTCGGCCAGACGCAGCTGGTTTTCACCGGCCCGGGCCTGACCCTGCTGTTTGCCGGCATCCTGGCCTTTGGGGTCAGCTCCTATGTCGCCAGGCGGGTCGCTCCAGGGCAACGCAGTGTCATCACCGGAGCCGTGAAAAAGCTCTTCGGTGCGGCCCCGCTGGCTCCGGACGAACCACCAGACGTGGGGTTCCTGTGCGCCGTTGAGGGGCCGGATCCGGTTGAGCGCCGTCGGGTAGCTGTCGGGCTTGTAGAGTGGCTGAGAGCGCAGGGTCACGACGTCGTCCTGACCGGACGCTCCGCGGAACGGGCCACCGAAGGGCGATTCTCGGAATTTGTGGGTCCCGGTACGTCCGAGCCGCACGTCCATTCGGCGGCACAGGCCCTGCTGGCCGCCGCGGCGCACGCCGAGCACGTGGCCACGGTGATCCGACCGGTACTCGAGCGTGCGGGAATCGTGGTCTGCGACGGCTTTCACGATGACGTCCAGGCACGCAGTGATCTCGACGAGGCGGTCGACACCAGCGAACAGATGCGCGCCCTGCGCTGGGGGAGCGGGAACCTCGTACCGCACCTGACCGTCGTATTGGACGACGTCCAGGCGGATCAGGACGACCTGCGCCAACTGCTGATCGCCCGTGCGCACATTGCGCCGGATCGGTATCTCGTAGTTCCGGCCGAACGCGGCCGCCCCATCCCAGAGGCCGTGCGCAGCCGGGTCCACGATGCGCTGAGTACATATGGGCTCCGGCACGAGCCCAGCGCACAATCCGACAACGACGCTCGAGGGCCGTCGACGACCACGTCCACCGCCGGTCCCGCCGCGCAGGCATCATCCGCGACCGCGGAACCGGCATCGGAGCCCACCGGCCGACCGGCAACTGCGGCGGCCACGCGGTCGGAGGAGCCCTCCACGTCCAGCAGCTAGCCTGCTCGGGTGAGTGACAGCCCACCCGTCTTCACTGCGGCGGACACCGAGCAGGTGACCTGCTGCCTGTGCGGAGACAGCGGAACCCCGGTGTACGACCTGGGGCCCTACGGGGTACGGCGGTGCAGTCGATGCACCCTGGTCTTCGTCTCCCCCCGTCTACAGGGCGCGGCGCTGTCCCGGCTCTACGACCAGGTGAACTACTTCGAGGGCGGTGTGTACGGCGATCAGTCCCGCTGGTCCCCGGCGATGCTGCTACAGCGGATCTGGACCTCGGGTCGCCTCGACCGGATCGCCAAGGCGCGCCGTCAGGCAGACAGGGTCCGATCGGGGACCGGACATCGACTCCTGGAATTCGGTAGCGCGTACGGACTCTTCCTCGAAGCGGCCCGCGGGCGAGGCTACGACGTGCAGGGTGTCGAGCTATCCCGCCCCGCCGCCGACGCGACAGCCAAGCTGGGCATCGATGTCTATTGTGGACAGCTTGTCGACGCACCGGTCGACGGGCCGTACGACGTGATCTGCGGCTGGGACACCCTCGAGCACGTGCCGGACCCGCTGGCCGTTCTACGTCGCATCCGGGAGCTGATCGACGAGGACGGCACGGTTGCCCTGTCCACCCCGTACTTCTCCTCCGTGCCCAGCAGGATGCTGCGGGAACGATGGTGGACACTGAAGCCCACCGAGCACATCTGGCACTACACGCCGTACACGCTGCGTCTGCTGGCCGCGCGGGCCGGGCTCACGGTCACCGACGTGATTCGGTCCCCACTCGCAAGCGCGAATTTCACCCGGCTGGATTCCCTCGTCGTGCTGCTTCGGCCAAATCCGATTCGGCCCTGACGGTACGTTCTTGAACATGCCCTCCGGCGCCACCCTTGCTGCCTTTGCCGCGGCCAGCGTGCTGCTGATCCTGCTGCCCGGGCCGGCCATGCTCTTCCTGCTCGCCAGAGGGATCGCCGGTGGACGCCGGGTGGGGGTCTATTCCGCGCTCGGTGTCGAGTCGGCCAGCGCGGTGTACGTCGCGGCGACGGCCTTGGGCCTCACAGCCGTGCTCGCGGCGTCGAGCACGGCGCTGGCCGTGGTTCGCTACGTCGGGGCCGTATATCTGATCTGGCTGGGACTCAGCACGATTGCCAGGCGCCACGCGCCCCTCGTCCCTGCCCAGCTCCCGGGCGCCTCGTCCGGAGCAGCCGCCCCTACCGGAGCCTGGCGGAGCTGGCGACAGGGATTCGCCGTGGGGATCACCAATCCGAAGGTCGCACTGTTCTTCCTAGCCTTCTTCCCGCAGTTCCTGCACGCCGACGCCGGCCCGATCGCCGCTCAAGTGCTAGTGCTGGGCGCCGTGTTCGTCGCAATCGGGGCGGTACTCGATGTCGGTTACGGACTCTCCGGTGGTCTGATCGGGCAACGGCTCGGCCGACACTCGGGCGCCCTTGCCCGGGCACGAGTCGGGGTCGGCCTCACCTTCATCACTCTCGGCGGAATCACGGCCGCCACCGGCCACAAGACCGCCTGATCCGCCAGAAATGGG
>JALZDV010000176.1 GCA_030862345.1 Actinomycetota bacterium
GTGGCGGCGGTTCCCCTTTCTTGACCCGCAGTTGCCGACGGACCTGTTGCCGGAGAAGTGGGCGGGGCGCAGCGCCAGGCGCCTGTTCCAGGACCGGCATGAGGCGTGGCGCGCCCCGGCCGAAGCGCAGTGGAAGCTACTGTGCTCCAGTTGATCATCGGAACATCGGGGTTTGATCGGACTGTTGGTCACCGAAACCCGGCCACATTCGATGATCAACTCGAACCGCTCAGGCGACTCCGAGCAGCCGCCGCGCGGTGGGTTCATCGCCCCGGAAGTCGGAGGTCGAGGCACGGTGCGCGATCTGGCCCTTGACCATGACGGCGATCTCGTCGGCAACCAGAAACGCCAGATGCAGGTCCTGCTCCACCAGTAGCACCGTGACGCCCTCGGCCTTCAGGGTGCCGATCACCCCGCCGATCTGATCCACGATCGTCGGAGCCAGGCCATCGGAGGGTTCGTCCATCAGCAGCATGCGGGGACCGGTCAGCAAAGCCCTGGCGATCGCAAGCATCTGCTGCTCGCCGCCGGAGAGCTGACCGCCCAAGTGCTTGCGGCGCTCACCCAGGCGCGGCAGCAACTCCAGGATCTTCGGGACTGTCCAGGTGCCGCCGGCGGTTCGTCGCGATGCCAGCGTGAGGTGCTCGGTGACGTCGAGATTCGGCCAGATCCGGCGGCCCTGCGGAACCAGCGCCAGCCCGGCCCGAGCGATCTGGTCGGTCCGCCGCCCGGCCAGTTCCGTGCCGTCCAGGGTGATCGAGCCACCGGTAGGGCGGACCAAACCCATTACGGTATGGACGAGCGTGGTCTTGCCGACCCCGTTGCGCCCCAGCAAGCCGAGGACGCGGCCGTCCGGCACGTCCAGGTCGACGCCCTGCAGGACGCTGCTGCGGCCGTACCCGGAGGTCAGCCCGGAGATCTGCAATGTCACAAGGGGCCCCCGTCGCTGACTGACTCAGGGGACCCCTGCGGCGTTAGGTTCGTTGTTTTCTTCCCCTGATCGGCGCTGGTTGCGGCGCTGAAAAGCTCGCCGCGGTTGCTTGACCCGAGATAGGCCTCCTGTACGGCGGCGCTGCTGCGCACCTCGTCCGGGGTGCCAGTCAGCAGCACCTTGCCCAGATGCAGCACGGTGACCCGTTCAGCGAGGGCGAAGACCACGTCCAGGTCGTGTTCGACGATGACAACGGTGATCTCGCGCGGCAGGTCAAGCACGAGTTCGGTGAGCCGCCCGCTCTCGGCCGGTGACATGCCCGCCGCCGGCTCGTCCATCAGCAGCAGGCGCGGTTCGCAGGCCAGCGCCACGGCGATTTCCAGCTGGCGACGCTCGCCATGGGACAACGAGGACACCGGTACGTCGGCGCGAGCTCCTAGGCCCACCGAGTCCAGTAGTTCGCGCACCCGGGTATCGACGTTGCGTTGTCGGCGCGGGAGCGGCCAGCTCGCGGTGCCCCGATGCCGCTGGGCGGCCAGTGCGACGTTCTGGGCGGCCGTGCGGGTGAGGAACAGGCTGGAGTGCTGCATCGTCTGGGCCAGACCCCGCCGTGCTCGGCGGACCTGGGACAACTTCGTGACATCGCTCCCGGACAACACAACCGTTCCGGAGCTGACCGGCAGTTCTCCGGAGATCAGCCGGAACAGCGTGCTCTTGCCGGCGCCGTTGGGTCCGATCAGTGCGTGCCGGGCACCGGATTCGACATCGAGATCCACGCCGTCCACAGCCTTGAGCGCTCCGAAGCTCCGGCCGACCTCGCTCAGTTCCAATAGCGCGGTCATGGTCACACCGACGGCTTCTCGGATGCGGAGGCAGCCGCGGCGGGTGCGGCGGAAGGGCGGCGGCGGAATCGCGCCGCGGCCAGCCCGGCGATCCCGTTACGCAGTGAGTAGACCGCCACGATGAAGACGATGCCCAGGACCAGCGTCCCGTGCCCGTCGAGGTCGGGCCCGTACACATCCCGGATCAGGACCACCAACGCGGCAGCGATCGCCGGCCCCCACAGCGTGCCCGCCCCGCCGACGGCCACCGCGAGAAGCGCCAGCGCCGACGTCGTGAACCCGAGATCGGCGGGGGTCACCAACTGCTGTTGTACGGCGAGCAGTCCGCCGGCCAACCCGGCCACGGCGCCGGCGATGACGAATCCGGCCAGCTTGTACCGGAACGGCGAGTACCCGAGCGATCGCATCCGTGGCTCGTTGTCCCGGATGCCGCGCAACGCCGCTCCGAACGGCGAACGGGAGACCGCCCAAATCACTATGAATCCGAGTACAGCGAAGACCAGCACGTACCAGTACACGTAGCCGATCTGACCCAGCGGCTTCCCGAACACCTCAACCCCCGGGATGCCGTACAGGCCGTTGTCTCCGCCGGTGACATCGGACCAGCTCTCGGCAAGCTGCTGGATGAGCTCTCCGATGGCCAGGGTCAGCATCAGGAAGAACACCCCGTGCGATCGCACCGCGAGCCACCCGGTGACGGCGGCGGCGAATGCTGCGACCACCACGGCAGCCAGCAGCGGTACGGGGCCGGCTGCGGTCCAGTACTTCGCGACCAGACCGGCGGTGTAGGCACCGACTCCGAAGTAGGCCGCATGGCCGAGCGATGGCAGGCCGGTGACCCCGACGAGGAGGTCGAGACTGACCGCGAGGAGCGCGAAGATCAGCATCCGGGCGAGCATCGAGGTCTGGAACGGCGCGACGAACAGCGGCACGGCCGCCAAGACGATCAGGACTGTCAGGACAATCAGCCGGGCCAGCGGGAGCCGGCGGCCCGAGGAGCCAGCAGAGCCGGCAGAGCCGGGCGAGCCAGTAGAGCCGGTCGAGCCGGAGCCCGGCGGACGGGCGGCCGGTTCACCCACGGCCGGAGTGGTCGTTTCGGCGCTCATGCAGCGCCCACTTTGCTGCCGAACAGCCCCCGCGGGCGGACGATGAGCACCAGCGCCAGCGCGCCGAACAGCATGAACGAGGCGAACTCGGGGAGCAGGGCCCGGCCCAACGATTCGACCTGACCGATGACCAGGGCACCGATCAGCGCACCACGCACCGAGCCCAATCCCCCGATCACGATCACCACCAGCGCGAGCAGCAGAACCGTCTCGTCCAAGCCAGTCCGCGCGCCGTAGACCGGACCACCGAGTACGCCGGCGAGCGCGGCGAGCATGGAGCCGAACGCGAAGACCCCCGCCTTGACCTTGCGATTGTCCACGCCCAGCGTCGCCACCATCTGCCGATCACTAACGCTGGCCCGGATCAAGGCGCCTAGTGAGCTCCTCTCTATGACCAGCCAGACCACGATCGCCAGCGCCGCACCGACTCCGATCAGGGCGAGCCGGTAGGCGGGATAGGTGTTACCGAAGACCTGGATGGACTCGTTGAGTCCGGGCGGTGCCGTTACGTTCTGGACGTCGTCACCGAAAATGATCGAGATCACCTCGGCCACGACCAGCGCGACGCCCAAGGTCAGCAGCGCCTGATCCAGATGCCCGCGACCCACCAGCGGCTCGGTCGCCACGGACAGCACCAGCCCCGCAATCAGCCCGAATCCAGCGGCCACCGCCAGCGCGGTCAGGAATCCGCCCCACGACGAGACGCCACCGGTGAACTGATAACCGACGTACGCGCCGATCAGGTAAAGCGCACCGTGCCCGAGGTTGAGCACATCCATCATCCCGAACACTAGGGAGAGCCCCACAGCAAGGATGAACAGCAACGAGCCGATGGCCAACCCGTTGAGGATCGAGACGAAGTTGTCGGCAAACCACTCGGTCATGAGGGCCGAACCTTACTGCTCCGGGTCAGCCTTACTGGCCGTATTCGCCAAGCTCCTCGACGACGACGTTGATCAGACCGCCGTCGCCCTCCTGAACCTCGCGGAGATACTCGATGTGTTTGGGCGACTGCCCGTCGAAGCTCCACGGGCCACGGGGACTGTCGCTGATCTCACCGAGTCCCTCGAGAGCCGCGGAGACCGCGTCGCCGGAGAGATCCTCGGCCTCGGCCAGGGCGAGGTCCAGGACCAGAGCAGCGTCCCACGTCTGTACGGCGAAGCACGTCGGCAGGACGTCGTAGGCCTCCTGATACGCCTCGACGAACTCGGCGTTGGCCGGGTTGTCGATCTCGGTCGAGTAGTGCAGGGCGGTCTGGATGCCGACCGCCGCTTCGCCCTGGGCCTCGAGCACGCTGCCTTCGGTGAGGAAGCCCGAACCATAGAGGGGCACTGTGTCCTTGAGTCCCAGACTGGCGTACTGCTGGACGAAGCTGACCGCCTCGCCGCCGGAGTAGAAGACAAACGTCGCACCGGCCCCGGACCCCGGAATTGCGGAGAGGAACGGTTGAAAGTCCTGGGTGGTGCCGAACGGTGTCAGTGCCTCTCCGGCGATCGTCCCGCCGCCGCCCTCGTAGGACTCCTTGAAGGCCACGAAGGTCTCCTGACCAGCCGCGTAATCAGGCGCCATCAGGTACACGCCGCCCGCCGGCTGCTGGCCGGCGAGGTACTCCCCCATCGCGAAGGCTGCCTGGGCGTTGGTGAACGAGGCGCGCCAGATGTAGGGGTTACGCGCGTCGCCGGTCACCGCGATCGCGCCGGCGTTGGAGATCACGAGCACCTTCTTCGCCGCCGCGATCGCCTCGGCCGAACCGAGTGCTGACGCCGAGTTGACGATGCCGACGAGAATGTCGACGTTTTCGCGGGTGAGCAGACCCTGGATCGCCGGAACGCCCGTGTCGGGTCCCTCGCCCTCGTCCGCGATGACGGTCTCGACGTCGTAGCCGCCGAGTTGGCCGTCATTGCGCTCCAGGAAAAGGTCCCAGCCGTTCTTCATGTCCACCCCGAGCGGGGTGTACACACCGTCTTGCGGGACGATCAGCCCGACCTTGATCGATCCGCCGCCGGAAGAACCTCCTCCTCCGCCGCCGCCGCCGCCATCACCGCCGCCGACGCTGCTGCCGCATCCGGCAGCCAGTCCGGCGAGACCGAACACACCGAGGGCACTTCGTCGGGACAGAACCGGTTGGGTCATGAGCTACCTCTCAAGTCCGTACGGCGGGGGTGCGCAAGGATCGTGTGACAACCCGGCTGCGGGCTAATCACACTTTGTAGAACATCACGTGTGATCCAGTCAACAGGCAGCGGCGATCATTGGGCAGCTTTCCGGTCCGCCGTGACCTGACCGTGACCCCTTGACGCGCCTTTGGCGCGGGGCGCTGGCTTGCCCGCTGGCTAGCCTGCTCCACTCGGCTGCAGTGACCGCGTCACGATCTCGACGGCGGCTATCAGATCCTCACCCAGGTAGGTGCCTGGCACGCCCCTTCGGGCCGCGGGGGTCAGGAAGGCGTTGCCGGCGTAGAACAATCGGGTGCGCGTACGGGAGGCGGCCTGTAATGCGATCACGGCTGCGCGCCTACGGCTGGCGATGTGCGATACCAGAATGGTCGCCCCGGCTCGGCTTCGCTCGACAGCCGCGGTGAGCTGGTCCGGCGGGATCCGTTCCCCAAGTTGGTGGCACTGCCAACCGCGTCGGGCCAGGAGTACCTGCATCGCTTCCAGCCCTACGGTGTGCAGGTCCCCGGGCCCGCAGCTCAGCACGATCGTCTGGGGATGCCGAGGAGCTGGCTCCTCGGACAACACCTTCCCCAGCCAGCCACGTGCCGCCCGTGTGACCAGGTGCTCTTGGGTGACGTCGCATCGGCCGGTCTGCCAGGCCACTCCGATCTGGCGCATGCCCGGCATGATGACCTTGCAGATCGCCTCCTCGACGCCGAACCGGTCCCGACAGTGGTCGAGCAGGTAGTCCATCTGGCGTGCGCTCATCGACTCCGCGACGTCGACGAACGCCTGGACGAACGAGCGGTACGGCTCGGCCGCCCGAGTGGTGTCCCGGACCAGGACGGCGGCCTCACTGGTGCGCCGACCGCGGCTGATCTCGTCGCGCATGTGTCGGAGGTCAGAGATCTCGGCCGCGGTATATCTGCGGTGCCCGCCGTGGGTACGTGCCGTGCGGGCCAGACCGTATCGGCGCTCCCAGGACCGGATCGTCGGCGCCGGGATCGCCAGGAGGTCACTCACGGCCTGGATGGACAGACCCCTGGCATCGCTGGAAATGTCAGTCGCCACCGAGGCATACGTTTGCCGGCCGGATACCGGTTCATTGCTCTCATTTCCCGAGCTCTCGGACGACTGCTAGTCCACGCAGAGCACCACGACGGTGCCATCGTCTTCCAGGGGCTCTTTCCAGCTGTCGGTGACGGCCTGCAGGATGGCCATCGCGGTCGCAGCCGCGGTCGGCTGTTCCAGGCCGGCGACGGCGCTCCGGATTCCCTCGAGCTCGAACCGTCCGCCGCCTTCGATGCGCCGCTGGATGATGCCATCGGTCACGAGGATCACCCGCTCGTGCGCGGCCAGTTGGCGACTGGTCAGCACGAAGGTCGGTACGTCCTTACCCGTGCCCAACGGAGCATGGATGGGCCCACTGAGTTCGCTGACGTCTCCGTCTACGTTGGCCAGGTAGGCGTGCGGGTGCCCGCAGTTGACCCAGGTGAACGTGCTGGTCGCAGCACGCCACCGGGCGACGAGCGCAGTCACGAAGAAGTCCGGGTTACCCAGTCGCTGCACGGTCTCGTGCGTGGCCAGCAGCGCCTGTGCCAGGTCGTGGCCGCTCCGGCGGGAGGCTCGCAGGGCTCCCAATGCGGCTGCGCCGAGTCCGGCGGCGGTCGGCCCGTTGCCCGCCGCATCGGCGATCGCCAGCCAAGCACCATCGCGGTTCTCCACGAAGTCGAACCAATCACCCCCCACCTCGTAGGCCGGCAGGATGCCACCGGCGAGCTGGGCACCGGAGATGCGGGCGATGCGGGGCGGAAACAGGTTCTGCTGAATCTCAGCGGCTGGGGTGGGCGGTTTCCGGCGCCGGGCAGCCTCGATCACGTCTGTGTAGGCGTTCGCGAGTTCCAGCGCGGCGGCCCCCTGCTTGGCGATGTCATTGAGGGGTGTGACCGGTGCGCCCACGCAGAGCAGCAGGGCGGTTATCCGCCCTCGGAGCCACAGTGGTTCAGCCACACAACCGGGAAGTTGCTGACGCAGCCGTTCCTGGAAGCCCGGCAGCCCCTCGGGCACCATTTCCGGACCCAGGGCGGGCGGTGCCTCCAGTTCGGCCGGGAAGTCCTCCGAGCCGGCGAGCCGGACCAGGTATGCCCCTGCGATGTCGACGACGTAGAGGGCGACGGCCACGCCGGCGGCGCGGCGCGCCTCGGCCACGAGCTGGTCGGGGACCAGGTGTGGTGGTACCTCGTCCAGAACGTGGGTCACCTCGAGCGGCAACGGGTTTCGCTGACCGAGCTGACCCGGCGCGCGGAAGGGGGCGGCCGTCTGCTGCGCCGCAGGCGCCGGCGAACCGGAGCCCAGTTCAGCTGCATGTTGTTGGCGGGCCGCCTCGAGCGCCTGGCGAGTCGGGAAATGCCGGTAGAGCGTCGAGCGGCCGACACCGGCGGCGGCTGCCACCTCGAGCATGCTCACCCGACGGTCGCCGGCCAGCGCCGCTGCGGCGTCCAAGATCCGCTTACGACTGGCCACAGCGTCGGCCCGCGGGACCGCCTCGCGGTCGTTCGCGTCCCGCTGGTCCCGCTCGTACTTGGTTCCCCGGTGATTGATCAACGTACGCCGGATGGTACTGGCTGGTGCCAGGTATGTCCTGCTTAACTGGACTCAAGTTCCAGCTTTGCCCCGTATTGTCCGATTTGCATAAGTTTCTCTAGTTTGTTTTCCCCACCTCGGGGGGTACCGTGTCCCGGTGCTGTCCCACTCATGAGACAAATGCTCCAAGTGGGAGGCGCGACAATGGCGCCCGCAACGTGCGGGCGAGACCCAATGAGGAGGAACACGTGCTAGATCAGCAGAACGTGAATCAGCTGAGAGGTGCCACCGTCCAGGACAGCTCCGGAGCCAAGATCGGCACCGTCGAGCAGATCTACTTGGACGACAACAGCGGCCAGCCGACGTGGGCAACGGTCAGAACCGGGATGTTCGGCAGCAAGGAGAGCTTCCTTCCGCTGGAGCAGGCCAGCTTCTCTGAAGGGGCGGTGACCGTCCCGGTGACCAAGGACCAGGTCAAGGGCGCCCCGCAGGTCGAGAGCGACGGCCACCTGGAACCCAATGAAGAGGCCGAGCTCTACCGCTACTACGGACTGAGCTATGGCGCCGACAACGACATCGACGCCAGCGGCACCGTCGGTCATGACGTGTCCGGGCCAACCACCGACCAGGCAATGACCCGCTCGGAGGAACGCCTCGACGTCGGCACCGAGCAGGTCCAGACCGGCCGTGCGCGGCTGCGCAAGTACGTCACCACGCAAACCGAGTCGGTGCAGGTGCCGGTCTCCCGGGAGGAGGTCCGGGTCGAGCGCGAGCCGATCACCGATGCCAACCGGGACGCCGCGCTGAACGGCCCCGAGCTGTCGGAGGAGGAGCACGAGGTGACCCTCACCGAGGAGCGCCCGGTCGTGGCCAAGGAGACGGTTCCGGTCGAGCGGGTCCGCCTGGACAAGGACGTCGTCACCGACACCGCACAGGTCGCCGAAGAGGTCCGTGCCGAGCAGATCGACGTGGACGCAGACCAGAACGTCCGCGGAGACAGCTCCACCCGGTAGTCGGAAAGCGAGCACGAGCTCAACCGGTTCGCCATCTAGAGAAGTGAGCTTTTCGTGGACATCAAACAGTCCTTCACCAACCTGCTGGACACGGTCGTCCAGTTCCTACCCAAACTGGCCGGCTTTCTCCTAATCCTGATCATCGGCTACCTGGTGGCCAAGGTCCTGGAGAAGATCCTCACCAAGGTCTTGCAGAAGGTCGGCTTCGACCGCCTGGTGGAACGCGGCGGGGTCAAGAAGGCGCTGGCCAAGTCGGAGTACGACGCCGCTGGCATCCTGGGCAGACTGGTGTTCTACACGGTCATGCTGTTCGTGCTTTCCACCGCCTTCGGGGTGTTCGGAGACAACCCGATCAGCACCTACCTGGCAGCAGTCGTCGGATACCTGCCCAAGGTGTTCGTAGCGATCCTGATCGTCGTGATCGCCGCAGCTGTGGCGGCCGGCGTCAAGGGCCTGATCCAGAGCACGATGGGCGGGCTGTCCTACGGCAACGTGCTGGCCAACGCAGCGTCGATCCTGATCCTGGCGTTGGGCATCATCGCCGCACTCAACCAGCTGCAGATCGCGGAGAACGTGGTCAACGCGGTGCTCTACGCCAGCCTTGCCGCGATCGTCGGCATCGTCATCGTCGCAGTTGGTGGCGGCGGCATCGGACCGATGCGTAGCCGCTGGGAGTCGGCGCTGGCCAAGGTCGAGACCGAAGCACCACGGGTCAAGGCGCAGGCGAGCGGCGCAGCCGAAGAAGGCAGCTCCGAGCGCAAGCACGTCGCCGCCCAGGACAGCAGGGTAGATAGCAAGGTCCGCAGCACCAGCTAGGCAGATAGCCGCCGGGGGCCGGCAGGTTTCGAGTCGGCCCCCAGCGGTTATCAGATGACTTACTCGTCTGACCAGTATGGATTGAGGAATCAAACCGTCATGTCGACCACTCCGCAGGGACCCCAGCACCAGCCGAGCTCGGACAGGTACGGCGAGCCGACACCGACCCAGCAGATCACTCCAGAGACGCGGCCTCCGACGGACCGCAGTGCCGCCGCGGGTGATCACACCCCGGTGGCCGGGGTCGGGTCCAGCGTCGGGTCCGGCTCAGCCTCGGAGCATCGCTATCCCGACCCCCAGCGGCATCTCGCGCCGAGTCGCGACACCGGAGATCGCGTCAACGAGGCGAGTGGTGCTACGGACTACCGACGAAGCGCAACCGACCACGACAGCGTGCGGGCTCGGGAGAAGGAGGCCTTCGGCGGCATCAAGTTCGGGTCGGCTTTCTTCGGCTGGCTGACCACCGTGGGGGCAACGGTCATCCTGATTGCGATCGCCTCAGCAATCGCGACCGCGATCAACGCGGACAACGAACTGTCGACCCAGGACCTGCGAAACGCGGGGATCGGCGCAGCCATCGGCGTGCTGGTGATCCTGTTCATCGCCTACTTCGCCGGCGGGTACGTGGCCGGCCGGATGGCTCGCTTCAACGGTGCCCGCCAGGGCGTCGCGGTCTGGTTGTGGGCCGTGATCATCGCCGTCATCCTCACCATCGTGGGCGTCGTCGCAGGCAACCAGACCGACATCACGGGCCAAGCGAACCTGCCAGACATTCCAGTGGACTCCGCGGATCTGACCGCAGCCGGCCTGATCGCGTTGGCCATCGTCCTGGTCGTGACTCTGGTGGCGGCAATTCTGGGTGGGCTGGCCGGAATGCGGTTCCACCGTCGAGTGGACCGGGCCGGCTTCGACACCTCAAGGGACGACGCGCCGTTCGACCAGGGGAGCCGGTGAGATCTCGACCCGGCGGGTTCGGGTCAGAAGTGTTCCAGTAGCTCCGGCAGTCGCTGGAGTCGCAGCACGCCAGGGTCGGAAGAGTCCACGTCGTCGTGCTCGAGAACCCAGGTGTTCTCATTGGGCAGAAACACCGCGTTCAACCCCGCCCTGCGCGCGGGATTGATGTCGGACCTCGGTGAATTTCCGATCATCCAGGTGTCGGCCGGCGTCAACGCCTCGTCCCGTACGAGCCGCCGATAGGTCTCGACGTTCTTCTCGGCCACGATGTGGACGCTGCGGAAGTGCTGGGCGAGACCGGAGGCGTCCAGCTTGTTCTGCTGTTCATCGACGGCACCCTTGGTGAGTAGCAGCAGGTCGTGGCGCGTCCCTAGCTCGGCCAGAGTCGCCGCAACGCCCGGAACCAACTCCACCCGATGCTCGACCAGTGCCACGGCCAACGCCTCGATTTCCCGGCGCTCCGCGGCGCTGGCCGGCCGCGCCTGGAGTCGGGCGAAGCACTCACCGAGGCTGCGCAGGAAGACCCGACTTCCGTAGCCGTGCGCCACGGTATTGGCCGCCTCGATGTCGTCGAACAAG
>JALZDV010000235.1 GCA_030862345.1 Actinomycetota bacterium
GATCAGGCTGCCGTCGACCTCGCCGAACACCGCCGTCGCCGCAATCACGTCATCGTCCTCGGTGCCCCACTGCCCGCCACAGCCGTCGCCGCTGTGGCCAGCGCGATCGCCGAAGTCGGCGGCAACATCGACGCGATCTCGCGCCTGTCGACCTACCCGGTCACCAGCCTGGAGATGATGGTCTCCGGCGCGAAGTCACTGAAGCTTCGGGCGGCACTGTCCGCCGTGGCCAGCCGGACCGGCGTGGACATCGCCGTCGAGAAGGCCGGACTGCTCCGCCGCAACAAGCGACTGATCGTGCTCGACGTGGATTCGACTCTTGTCCAGGGAGAGGTGATCGATTCCCTCGCCGTCAAGGCCGGCCGCGAATCGGAGGTCGCCGGGATCACCGCGGCCGCGATGGCCGGGGAGCTCGACTTCGGCCAGTCCTTGCGGCGGCGGGTCGCCGTACTGGCCGGGCTCCCGGCCACCGCGCTGGACGAGGTCTACGACGAACTCGTCCTGACCCCAGGTGCGCGAACGCTGGTCCGGACGCTGAAGGCATTGGGATATCGCTGCGGCATCGTCAGTGGCGGCTTCACCCAGATCACCGACCGTCTCGTCTCCCGGCTGGAGCTCGATTTCTCGGCCGCCAACACCCTCGAAATCGTCGACGGCAAGCTCACCGGCCGGCTCCTGGGTGAGCTTCTCGATCGGCACGGAAAGGCCGAGGCGCTCAAACGAGTCGCTGCGGAATTCGGGATCCCGCTCAGTCAGACGGTGGCCGTCGGTGACGGAGCAAATGACTTGGACATGCTGGCCGCCGCGGGGCTGGGTGTCGCCTTCAACGCCCGGCCCTATGTCCAGGATCAGGCGCATGCCGCGCTGAACCAGCCCTACCTCGACGCGATCCTCTTCGTACTCGGGATCAGTCGAGCCGATGTCGAATCCTTGGACGAGCCCACCACTTCCTAGGGCTGCACGAAGTCGGTGTCGATGCCTGGCTCGCCGCGGGACAGCTTGCGTCCGACGGCCGGCAGGGTGGCCATCACGTCCCGGTGGTGAGCTCGGGCACGTTCCAGTTCCGCAGGCGGCGAGTCACGCGGCTCGACTCGTCGGCCGTCGACGAGCAGCGGGCTCTGTAGTGCACGGTCACCCTCGAGTGCCTCCGCGGGCTTGCCCGTCGTGATCACCTCCGAGGTCATCACCCCTTGCCGGTCGTGGCGGCGTACGGCGAACTTGCGACCACCCAGGGACGGTTTTCCGGTGGACGCCTTGGCCACCGGGCCTCCGTCGACCTCGACCAGCTTGTAGACCAATCCCGCAGTCGGAGCACCTGACCCGGTCACCAGCGCGGTGCCGACCCCGTAGCTGTCCACAGGTGCGGCGGCCAGGGCGGCGATCGCGTACTCGTCCAGATCGCTGGTCACCACGATCCGGGTGCCGGTAGCCCCGAGTGAGTCGAGCAGTTCGCGGGCCTGCGCGGCCAGCGAACCCAGGTCGCCCGAGTCCAGCCGGATCGCGCCGAGCTGGAGCCCAGCCGTGCGTACCGCCGCCCGGATGCCCTCCCACACGTCATGGGTGTCGACCAGCAAGGTGGTGTGCACCCCCATCGCGGCGACCTGTGCCGCGAAGGCCGCACTCTCGTCGTCATGCAACAACGTGAAGGCGTGTGCGCTGGTCCCCGTGGTGGGCACGCCGTACCGCGCCCCCGTGGCCAGGTTGGACGTCGCGGCGAAGCCGGCGAGGTAGGCAGCCCTCGCGGCCGCGACCGCCGCCTCCTCATGTGTGCGCCGGGAACCCATCTCGATGCAGGGCCGGTCCCCGGCGGCGCAGACCATCCTGGCGGCGGCTGAGGCGATTGCCGTGTCGTGGTTGAGCACCGACAGCACCAACGTCTCCAGCAGGACGGCCTCGGCAAAGCTGCCCCGTACGGTGAGGATGGGAGAGCCGGGGAAGTAGAGCTCACCCTCGGCGTATCCGTCGATGTGGCCGGAGAAGCGGTGCGCAGCAAGCCATTCCAGAGCGTCGGTGTCGACGATCGCTTTGTCGCGCAGTTCGGCGATCTCTGCCTCGCCGAAGCGGAACGCCTCGATCGCATCAAGCAGACGACCGGCGCCGGCGACCACGCCGTACCGCCGCCCGGCCGGGAGGTGACGGGCGAAGACCTCGAAGACGCACCGCCGCTGGGCGGTGCCGTCTCGTAGGGCCGCGGCGAGCATCGTCAGCTCGTAGTGATCGGTCAGCAGCGCCGTGGACATTGCTGGGCAGCGTAGGGGAGTGGCCGAGTGGCCGAACCGGGCAGAATGGACGACGTGACCGGAATTGCTGCGCCGGAGCGGACCGAAGAGGTCGTAGTCGACGAGGCCGCCGAAACCGACCGACCATGGGTCACGATCGTCTGGAACGACCCGGTGAACCTGATGAACTACGTGACCTATGTGTTCCAGAAGCTGTTCGGCTATGACGAGCCGACCGCCACCAAGCTCATGCTTCAGGTCCACCATGAGGGCAAGGCCATTGTGAGCTCGGGCGCCAAGGAGCGGATGGAGTCCGACACCTCCAGGTTGCACGCCTACGGCCTGTGGGCCAGCTACCAGCAGGACTCGTGAGGCCCTTCCACTGGGAGGGACAGCGGCTCGTCGCCGAACTCGACCCGTCTGAGGCGGTGCTGCTGCGCCAGGTCGTCGCCGAGATCCGAGAGGTGTTGACTGACGGCGAACCCGATGACGCATCGACCGGCCCGGCGCAGACCAATCCGGTCACCCGGCGGCTGCTGCCGGACGGGCACCGCAGTGACCCTGGGCTGGCGCAGGACTACCGCTCCCTGACCGAGGCCGGACTCCGCAGCGAGAAGCTCGACGATGCCGACCTCCTGCTCGACACCGTCGACCCGGACGGTGGACGAATTGAACTCGAGCAACACGCGGCCGAGGCATGGTTACGGACCCTGAATGACGTACGACTGGCGATCGGGGTACGGCTGGACGTCCAAGAGGCCGATGACCCGTTGAAACGCGCGGAGGAGACCGGGGATCCGCGCTGGGCTGTGTACTCCTGGCTCACAGCGGTGCAGGGTCTGCTGGTCGACGTCCTGGCCGACTCCCACGCTCGCGGTGCCTAGACTCGACTCGTGCTTCGGATCGCCCGTAACTTGGTCGACGAGATTCTCGCCCACGCCCGGCGCGACCATCCCGACGAGGCGTGTGGGGTGATCGCCGGCCCGATCGGCAGTGACCAGCCAGTGCGGTTTCTCCCGATGCTCAACGCGGCACGGTCGCCCACGTTCTACGAGTTCGAGTCGGCCGACCTGCTCAAGCTCTACCGGGACATGGACGATCGGGACGAGGAACCCGTGGTCATCTACCACTCGCACACTGCCACCGAGGCGTACCCGTCGAGAACCGACATCAACCTCGCCGCCGAGCCAGGGGCGCACTATGTCCTGGTGTCCACGCGCGAGCACGGCAACGACCAGGACCCGACCGAGTTCCGCTCCTACCGCATTCTGGACGGCCAGGTGACCGAGGAGCCGGTCGAAATCACGTGACCCGCACCTGAACCGGAATCGAACCGGCGGGTGCCGTCGTTATCCCCAGCAGGCGAGAGTTCCCATCACTACACAGGAGAGAAGTTCGCATGGCTATCGAGGTTCGCATCCCCACGATCCTCCGCTCGCACACCGGCGGTGCGAAGACCGTGCAGGGCTCCGGCGACAGCCTCAGCGCACTCATCGACGATCTGGACTCCCGGCATTCCGGGATCAAGGGCCGGCTCATCGCGGACGACGGGGCACTGCACCGGTTCGTCAACGTCTACGTCAACGACGAGGACGTCCGCTTCACCGGAGCCCTTGCCACACCGCTCGAGGACGGCGACTCGGTCACCGTCCTGCCGGCCGTCGCCGGAGGTTGAGCCAGCGCCCCGCGCTGAGCCGATAGTCCGCTATGGCCAGATTCGCTTCTCTGATCGACTCACTCGGCGGTACGCCGCTGGTGGGCCTTCCAGCGCTGTCGCCGACGCCGGAGGTCCGCCTGTGGGCCAAGCTCGAGGACCACAACCCCACCGGGTCGGTCAAGGACCGGGCCGCCTTCTTCATGATCCAGGCCGCGGAGGACGAGGGACGGCTCAAGCCCGGTGACACGATCCTCGAGCCCACGAGCGGCAACACCGGCATTTCGCTGGCCATGATCGCCCGCCAGCGCGGCTACAAGTTGATCTGCGTCATGCCGGAGAACACCTCGATCGAGCGCCGCCAACTACTCGAGATGTACGGCGCCCGGATCATCTCCTCCCCTGCCGAGGGCGGGTCCAACGAAGCGGTAGCGGTCGCCAAGAGGCTGGCCGCCGAGAATCCGGCCTGGGAGATGCTCTATCAGTATGGCAACCCGGCCAACGCCCGGGCGCACTACGAAACGACCGGTCCGGAGATCCTCGCCGATCTGCCCACGATCACCCATTTCGTCGGAGGTCTGGGCACCGCCGGCACCCTAATGGGAGTCGGCCGATTCCTGCGGGAGAAGGTGCCGGGCGTCGCGATCGTGGCCGCCGAGCCGCGCTACGGCGAACTCGTGTACGGCTTACGCAACATCGACGAGGGGTTCATCCCGGAGCTCTACGACCAGACGGTGTTGACGACCCGCTTCTCGGTCGGTCCGAACGATGCGATCCGCCGGGTCCGAGAACTGATCGACCGCGAAGGGATCTTCGCCGGGATCTCGACCGGCGCGATCGTGCACGCTGCTCTCGGGGTGGCCGAACGCGAAGTGGCCGCCGATCGCCGCGCCGATATCGCCCTGATCGTCTGCGACGGGGGATGGAAGTACCTGTCAACCGGTGCCTATGACGGCACCCTGGACGAGGCGGCGGATGCATTGGACGGCCAACTCTGGGCCTGAACCGGCCAAGCGGTGCGGCACGGTTTCGCCACGACCCGGACAGCCCCCTCCACGGGAGGAACGCGGCATTCGGCGCATAGCCCGGCGTTCCCTGCGGCGGTTTCATCTGGTGACTCATTACCCTGCAGGGCGTGACCGGGCCGGCCGCACCGATCGGCGTTTTCGATTCCGGCGTGGGCGGCTTGACCGTCGCGCGCGCGATCATGGACCAGCTTCCTGCTGAGTCCTTGCGCTACCTGGGGGACACCGCGCACAGCCCGTACGGTCCGCAGCCGATCGCGGACGTCCGCGCGCACGCGCTCGCGGGGATGGACACGTTGGTGAAGTCCGGCGTCAAGATGCTCGTCGTCGCGTGTAACTCGGCGAGTGCCGCATGTCTGCGGGATGCCCGTGAGCGCTACGACGTACCGGTGATCGAAGTGATCCTGCCAGCGGTGCGCCGTGCCATAGCCGCTACCCGGACTGGCCGGGTGGGGGTCATCGGGACCGAGACCACGGTGCGCAGCCGCGCGTACGACGACGCGTTCGCAGCCGCACCGCAGGTGAGCATCACCAGCGCGGCGTGCCCGAGCTTCGTGGACTTCGTCGAGCGGGGGATCACCAGTGGCCGGCAGATCCTGGGCCTGGCCCAGTCCTACCTGGAGCCGCTGCAGCGGGCCGACGTGGACACCCTGGTGCTCGGCTGTACGCACTACCCGATGCTGACTGGTGCGATCGGTCACGTCATGGGCGACGGGGTCACGCTGGTCTCCAGTGCGGAGGAAACCGCCAAAGACGTCTTCCGGGTGCTGACCGACGAGGACCTACTCCGCGGGGACGCGTCCTTCAATCAGGCAGAGGAGCCGCCCACAGCCGGCGTCTCGATGGGGGAGCACCGGTTCTTCGCCACCGGGGACGCGGAGACGTTCCATCGTCTGGCCAAGCGCTTCCTCGGGCCGGCGGTGGGCCCGATAGCCAGGCTGCCCTCGCCGCCGCCGCTCGGTTTGAGCACGGACACCCAGCCGGTTCCGGAGACCAGATCCGAGGGCATCGGAGTACCTGTGCCGTACTCGGCAGGAAGCATCCCGGTGCCGGCCAACGGCGCAGGAGGGTGAGACTCACCATCGTCGGGTGCTCCGGTTCGATGCCGGGCGCCGAGTCGGCGGCCTCGTGTTATCTGATCGAGCACGATGGAACGCGGATCGTCCTCGACATGGGCAATGGTGCGGCTGGCGCGCTGCAGCGTTATGCCGAACTCGAGACCATCGATGCGATCCTGCTGTCCCATCTGCACGCCGATCACTGTCTGGATGCCTGCGCCTTCGTCGTCTGGCATCGCTATTCCGAGCGGTCGCGCGGTCCGGTGCCGCTGTACGGTCCGAACGGCACCAGCCAGCGGCTGGCCGCGGCCTATGAGCGACCGGAGTCAGAACTCACCGACGTCTTCGACTTCCGCACCCTGTCCGCTGCTGATCGTGAGCGGCCGACGGGTATTGCGGCTACAGCCAAGCCGCCCCCGATCATGAATTCTGACCTGAGGATCGGCGGATTGCGGCTGAGGTTCGTCCGGACGAACCATCCGGTGGAGACCTACGCGATCCGAGTCGACTCGGATTCTGCCTCGGTGACCTACTCAGCCGATACCGGCGTGTGCGACGAGTTGGTCGAACTGGCGCGGGGTAGCGATCTGCTGCTCTGCGAGGCAGCCCAGCCGGACGGCGATTCGGCGTACCCCCCGGGACTGCACCTGACCGGGGCTCAAGCGGGTGAGCATGCCGCCGCGGCGGACGTCGGCAGGCTCGTGCTGACCCACATCCCGCCATGGGTGGACGGGCAGGCGCAGTTCGCCGCCGCTCGGGCGATCTTCCCGGCAACCGAACTGGCCAGGCCCGGCGCCACGTACGACCTCTGACCCGACCGCCGCACGCACGACTTCGCCGTTATGCGCATAACGGTCACGGAACTTCAGGATTTTTCACGGTTATGCGCATAACGGTCACGGAACTGCAGGAT
>JALZDV010000241.1 GCA_030862345.1 Actinomycetota bacterium
TCGTTGGATGCAGGCAAGTCGTAATAGGCACCGAGGCAATGCCCGACCGGGAACAGCAGGGCCGCATCATCGACGGTGGCCATCGCGATGATCGTATCGGTCACCGGCCGCACCGCTATCTGGTCACGGTCGCGCCAGAACCCGACTTTGCGACGCGCGTGCACCTGCTCGACGCTGAAACCCCGCAATCTCACGGGCGGCTGCCTTTGACGAGCCATTCGACGGGTATCTGTGGCGAGCCCCCGGCCGATGTCTAGGCGACAACAGGCTTCGACCACCTTCCAGGTCGAGCGGGGCGGCCACCACCGAGCAAGATTGACTAGACCGTCCTCCGAGCAGCCAGCCCCCTTGACCCAACCGGGGTCAGCTGAGGTCGTCGGTCTCGGACCGCGAGGGCGGCGTCTCGCTCCACGGTCCGCGCTCGGGAATCGGCACGCCTATCTCGTAGCTGAGCCATGGGCCCAATGCCTCGTAATGCCGAGTCTCGTTGACCAGGGCTTCGATCTTGGCCATGGGCACATCGCCGACGCCCGAGAGCAGCGGGTCGTGGTCGTCAGTCAGCGTGGCGGCCATCTCCTTGACCCAAATCGGCGGCTTTGCGCCGGCGCTCAGCTCCGGCAGACTGCGGAAGCCGAAGCGGATCAGCATGCCGGCCCACGTCCCCGACTCACGAAAGTAGCGGGCCCAGCCAGTTCGTTGTGACAGGGGCGCGAAAGAGAGTGCCTCGACGCCAGCATCGTCGAGCCAGATGACGTAGTCCGCTTCAAGTGAGCTCATCTCGTACAGGACAGTAAGGGACCGGGCCGCGTCAGGTCCAAGCTCGTCCAGCCCGGGTCGCCCAGTAGCTGGACGCCGGCTCGGCAAGCGAGCCGAGCCCGTCCAGCACCTGCCCAGGCAGCGGCAGCTCCGCTGCAGCTGCGTTGCTGGCCAGCTGGTCGAGGTCGACCGCGCCGGAGAGCACGCACCACGCCCACGGCTGGGCCAGCGCGGCAGCGATGGCGAGCCGGTCGACGCTCACGCCGAGTTCGGCGGCGACCCGTGACGCGCGACCCGCGTTCCCGCTGCCGTCCTCCCCACCCGGGGCGAGCCGTCCATTGGCAACCGCCTCCTTGACGATCACCCGCGCGCCGGACGCTGCGGCCTCCGCCAGCGCCCCGGCCGCGGAGGGCTCCAGCAGGTTCCAGGTCGACTGGATCAAGGTGAACAGCGGTTCGCCGTCCACCAGGACATCGAGGGCGCGCCGGATCGCGTCGCCTTGTGCCGGTCCGGAGGTAGATATCCCGACCCGGACACCCTTGTCGCGCAGCTGCGCGAGGGCCCGATGCAGCGGGCCGTCGGCAAGCACGCCGGTCTCCATGGTCGCGGAGTGCACGTGGTACACGCCGAGCCGGTCCCCGAGCACGGCACGGGTGCGGGCCAATTGGTCGATGAACGCGGTGATCGAATGATCCTTCACCTCTTGCACTTCGGCATCGAATCGCCAGTCGCCGACGTAGCGGTAGCCCCATTTCGATCCGACGAGGACATCGTCGACATCAGGTCGCGCGGCCAGCCAACCAGCCAGGAAGTCCTCCGCGCAGCCGTAGGACCGGGCGGCATCGAGGTAGCGGACACCGGCCGCGTGCGCAGCGTCGAGCACGGTTTCGGTGCGGGCACGCAGGTCGGCGACGCTGCGCCGGGTTCCGAGTGCGGCGATCCGCCCAGACGTGAGATACACCGGACGGCCCAATGCGGCCAGCCCGAGGCCCAGCCGGGCCGCGCCAGTCTGGTGGACTTGGCCGTCCAAGTCAGCGGTCAATTAACCGGTGCTCGGCCAGGACGCGGAGCCGAGTTCGCGCGAGATGGCTCGTGCGGCCTCGCGTAGGGCGTCGTGAGTGA
Organism: Actinomycetota bacterium; assembly: GCA_030862345.1. Lineage (GTDB taxonomy): Bacteria > Actinomycetota > Actinomycetes > Mycobacteriales > Geodermatophilaceae > JACCQS01. The sequence goes on from JALZDV010000241.1 coordinate 1,879, forward strand.
TCGTGTCGACCGGCCAGTTCATGGATGGTACGACCAACCCGATGGCTCCGATCGCACTGCCCGATGCGTCGAATACCGCCGCGGCCAGTGCGCTTTCACCGATGACGGCCTCGTCTTGTTCGCTGGCAATGCCCGTGGTGGCGATGTCTGCCAGCTGCTCCTTGAGCACCGCACTCGAGGTGACGGTCTCACCGGTCATGCTGCGCAGCGGCGCCGCGGACAGCACACGCGCGGCATCGTCGTCATTGAAGGCGACCATCGCTTTACCCAGGGCACTGGCATGCGCGGGGATGACGATTCCCACCTCGGGCATCTGACGGCTCCCGTCTGGCCGGAGTTCGTGATGGATGATCACCACCTCGTCGAGCAGGAGCACCCCGGTACGCACCGCGCAGCCGGTGCGCCTGGCTAGGTCTGCAGCCCACGGGATGGCCTTCGACCTCAGCTCCAACGTGTCGAGGTAGACGTTCCCCAGACGCAGCACCGCCGGGCCAAGCTGGTAGCGGCCGGAGCGGTGTTTTTTGACTACGAGGCCGTGGCCCACCAGCGTCCGCACGATGCCGTGCACTGTGGACGACGGGAGATCCAGGCGCCTGGCCAGCTCCGACAACGTCATCTGCCGAGCTCCTTGAAGTGCGATCAGCACCCTGATGGCGCGGTCGACAGACTGGATCACTCCGGTACTCCCTTCGGGGTGAAGCCCAGTTCGAAACTATGTCTTGCGTCACAGTGAAACATGCGCGTACATTCCGCAATGCGTTCGGCATTATCGAATCATCTTCGACTATACCGTGGAAGGTAGGGCTCAGGCCATGCTCGACGAGGCTTCATTGGTCCAGCGGCTCGCCGCCGAGTTCATCGGCACGGCGTTCCTGGTGTTCATCGGTGTGGGCTCTGTCCCAGCCACTCTCATCCTCAACGGGGACGAACCGTTCACGATGGCCGACCTGGGGATGATCTCGTTCGCCTTCGCTCTGGTTGTTATCGCGACGGTCTATGCGCTAGGCCACATCGGCGGCAATCACATCAATCCCGCGGTGACGTTGGGGCTGGCCGTGTCCGGCAAGTTCCCTTGGCGACAGGTCGGGCCCTACATCGCGGCGCAGGTCGGCGGCGCCGTGCTCGGCGCGGCGGCGATCATCGCAGTGCTGGGCATGCAGGCCAGCGAGGTAGGCCTGGGTGTCGCGGCTTACGCCGATATCAGTGTCGGCCAGGCGTTCGCCGCCGAGTTCATCGGGACGTTCATCCTTGTCTTCACGGTCTTCGGAGTCATCCATCGCAAGGCGGCGGCGGGCTTCGCGGGGCTCGCGATCGGCTTCGCCGTGTTCGCCGTCATCATCGTTGTCGCGCCCGCCACGGCGGCGGCGATCAACCCGGCTCGTGTTGTAGGCCCGATGCTCATCCAGCAGATCGCGGGTGGCGAGGTCCTGTGGGGACAGCTGCCCGTCTATGTGATCGCTGAACTTCTCGCTGGCGTCGTGGCCGCGTTGCTGTACGGAGTGCTGTCACGCACCCCTGCTGACGCCGGAACAGCGGATCCGAGCGTCGACCTCGCCGCTCCGCAGTCCGCCGTAACGGACACTTCTAGTTCTGAATCAGTCGCTTCGAGTTCGGAATCAGTCAGCAACTCGACCGGATCGAGGGAGGGCCAGTCATGAAGAAACTGATCAACGACCCGCAGAACGTCGTCGCCGAGGCGCTGCTGGGAATCGAGGCCGCGCACTCGGAACTCCGAGTCGACCATCAGAGCAAGATCATCTACCGTGGAGAGCTGCGGCCCGGCAAGGTCGGCATCATCTCCGGCGGCGGGTCTGGCCATGAGCCGCTGCACGGCGGATTCGTCGGGCTGGGCATGCTCGACGCAGCCTGTGCGGGCGAGGTGTTCACCTCCCCGGTGCCTGACCAGATGCTTGCCGCGACCAAGCTGGTCGATGGTGGCGCGGGTGTCCTGCACGTAGTCAAGAACTACACCGGCGACGTGATGAATTTCGAGATGGCTGCCGAGTTGGCGACCGCGGAGAGTGGCGCTCGCGTCCTGTCCGTGGTCACCGATGATGACGTGGCGGTACAGGACAGTACGTGGACTGCGGGCCGGCGTGGCGTAGGTGTCACTGTCTTGCTCGAGAAGATCGCTGGCGCCGGTGCCGAGCAAGGCAGGTCCTTGGAGCAAGTGGCCGAGCTCGCTCGTAAGGTCAATGCGAACGGCAGAAGCATGGGAGTCGCCCTCACTTCGTGCACGGTTCCTGCAGCCGGAAAGCCGACCTTCGATCTGGGCAAGGACGAGATGGAACTCGGCGTCGGGATCCATGGCGAACCCGGTCGACAACGTGTACCGCTCGCCACGGCGAGGGAGATCGCGGAGCTGATGCTGGACGCGGTACTGACAGATCTGCCCTTCACCCGCGGCGACCAGGTGCTCGCCTTCGTCAACGGCCTCGGCGGCACACCACTGCTCGAGCTCTACGTGATGTACCACGAAGTGGACAAGATCCTGAGCGCCCACGGCGTGCAGGTGGTTCGCTCCCTCGTCGGCTCTTTCATCACGTCACTGGACATGGCAGGCACCTCGGTCACCTTGCTCAAGCTCGACGACGAGTTGGTTTCTCTATGGGATGCTCCGGTGAGGACTCCGGCGTTGAGATGGGGTAGCTGACGGGATGACTGAATTGGTCAAGACGGAAGATCTCGACCAATGGGTCCGGATCTTCGCTCGACTCATAGCCGAGAACAAGGACGTCCTGACCGATCTCGACGCCGCGATCGGCGACGGTGACCACGGTGCCAACATGGACCGGGGCCTGCGGGCGGCGGTCGCTGCGGTTGAGGAAGCCAAGCCGACCACCGCCTCGTCGTTGTTCAACAAGATCGGGATGACTCTGGTCTCAACCGTCGGAGGAGCGAGCGGACCACTGTTCGGCACCTTGTTCCTCCGCTTCGGAGCATCGCTGAGCGACACCGATGAGGTGACGATGGCGCACTTCACCTCCGCTCTACGTGCCGGGCTGGAGGGAGTTGTCGCGCGCGGCAAGGCCGAGGCGGGGGACAAGACGATGTATGACGCGCTGGCCCCCGCTGTGGACGCGCTGGAGTCGGCGATGTCCCAGGAGACGCCGAAGGCGCAGGCGCTGCAGCAGGCCTTGGTCGCCGCGGAGGCCGGCCGTGACGCGACGACGCCCATGCTGGCCCGGAAGGGCCGGGCCAGCTACCTGGGAGAGCGCAGCGTGGGGCACCAGGATCCCGGCGCAACCACCGTGGCCCTGCTGTTGGCCGCAGCTACCCAGGTGCCGCTCTGAACCATTCGCCGCACCCGCCCGGGGCGGTGTCAGCAACGGATAGGCAGACTGCGCCGATGGCTGAGCAAGAAGAAGCGAGCACATCACAGCTGGTTGGCATCGTCGTCGTGTCACACAGTCCAGCGCTGGCCCGAGCGGCCGTGGATCTCGCCTCGCAAATGCTGCACGGACGACCCGTCCGGATCGCAATCGCTGCGGGACTGCACGATGCAACCCTCGGGACGGATGCGGTACGCATTCAGGAAGCCATAAAAGAGGTCGACAGCCCCGAAGGCGTCGTCGTACTCATGGACCTCGGAAGCGCCGTACTCAGCGCCGAACTGGCACTCGACCTCATCGAGGACCCCGAGGTACGGCAACGGGTCATCCTCTCCCCTGCGCCGCTCGTCGAAGGGCTGGTCGTGGCAGCCGTGGCCGCATCCGGCGGGGCTGGTCGTAAGGAAGTGGCGGCCGAGGCGCAGAGCGCCCTCCTAGGTAAGACCGATCACCTCAGCCCATCTGGCGACACGACGGAGACCAGCCAGCCGACCGGTGATTCGGCGCAGCAAGTCGGGACCTTTGTCGTGCATAACCGGCATGGTCTGCACGCCCGCCCAGCCGCGAGGCTGGTCAGCGAGATGCGTGCCCTCGACGCGAGCGTCCAGCTCCGTAACCTCGACACGGGGGCGGGCCCGATCCCCGCGGCCAGCCTGAGCAGGGTTGCCACGCTCGGCGCATTGCAGGGCCACACCATAGAGATCCTGGCTGCCGGTCCGCAGGCCCAGGAGGCGATCGAACACCTCCTCGCGATGGCCGAGAGGCGCTTCGACGAACCGGCAGACCAAGCCGGCGACGACGTTGCGGAACCTACTGAGGTCGTGCGGCCCGGCGACCAAGGAAGCGGTCCGCTGGCCGCATCATCGGGGATCGGAATCGGGCCGGTTCGCCGGTTTTCCCCCGCGCCCGTCCCTTCCGACGCTGAACCGATCGGCGACGAGGCCGAGGAGTGGCGGCGGGTGACCGAAGCCCTGACCGAGGTCCGGCTTGACATCGACCGGCTTCGAGCGGTCGCCGCCCGGGACGTGGGCCAGCACGAGGCCAGGATCTTCGATGCCCATCTGATGCTTCTCAGCGACGTTGAGCTGCTCGACGACGTCAAGCGACGGATAGGCGATGGAGACGGCGCCGTGTCGGCGTGGATCGGGGCATTGGCGGTCGTCGAGAAACAATGGGCCGAGCTCGCCGACCCTTACCTTCGTTCCCGGGCTGAGGACGTGCGGGCCGTCGGCGCGCAGATGCTGACGTCGCTGTCCGGTGCGCCGGCCGTCGCAATGACCGGTCCGGGCATCCTCGTCGCAACCGAGCTCAGCCCTGCGCAGGCTGCAGAAGTCGACCGCGACTGCGCTCAGGGCATCGTGCTGGCTTACGGCAGCCCCAGTTCGCACGCGGTCATCCTCGCGCGCTCACGTGGGATTCCGGCTGTCGTGGCCGCCGGTCCCGGCGTCCTGGACCTGGCTGAGGGAACGAGCATTGTGATCGACGGCGGATCGGGGGAGCTTGTCATCGAGCCCTCGGAGGAAACGCTGGCACAGTTCCGCGAGCGGGCGGCCGAATTCGCCCGGCGCGAGCAGCAGGATCGCGCCAGGGCCGAGGAATCCGCGGTCTCCATCGATGGCGTGGTGATCGCGGTCGCCGCCAACCTTGGGTCAGGTGCGGATGCCACGGCGGCCATGGCGGCCGGTGCGGACGGTGCCGGCCTGGTCCGCACCGAATTCCTGTTCCTCGGTCGCGATCGGGCGCCCGACGTCGACGAGCAGACCGCGGACTATCTCGCCATTGCCGAGACCTTCGGCGGTCGTCAAGTCACGTTCCGCACTCTCGATGTCGGCGGAGACAAGCCGTTGAGCTATCTACCGATGCCGGTCGAGCAGAACCCGTTCCTGGGTCACCGGGGCATCCGGCTCTCCCTTGACCGCGGTGACCTGCTGCGGCATCAACTGATGGCGCTCTGCCAGGTCGCCCGACAGGCATCGACTCGTCTGATGTTCCCGATGGTCAGCACGGTCGCCGAACTTCGAGACGCGCGCGAAGCTCTGTCGGGCGCCGCAGGGCCCGAGGGGATACCCGACGGCCTGCGCGTCGGGATGATGGTGGAGGTTCCCGCTGCTGCGCTCAAGATCGCGGCGTTCCTTCCGCACCTGGATTTCATCAGCATTGGCACCAACGATTTAACGCAGTACACACTAGCGGCCGAGCGCGGTAATCCGGCGGTGGCCGCTCTCGCAGATCCCTTGGATCCTGGCGTCTTACGGCTGATCCAGCAGGTCTGCCATGCCGCCCACGGCCAGATCCCGGTTGCCGTCTGTGGCGAGGCCGCCGCGGATCCGACGGCAATCCCGATCCTGCTTGGGCTCGGGGTCGAAGAACTCAGCGTCTCGCCGCTGTCCGTTCCCTCCGTCAAGGCCCGGATCCGGACACTGGACCTCGCCAAGTGCGCGAGCCTGGCTAAAGGTGCTCTGGAGTTGGGCGACGCCGCTGAGGTCCGAAACTTGGTCTCATCGTTCCTGGCTGACGCGCCGCTTCCCACCTAGCGACGGCTACTGGACGGGGGCGGATACCTCGGAGCCGTGCCATCCGGAGCGGCGAGGGGCGTGCAAGGTCGGCGCCATGAGAATCTCCTATGTCAAGCCGCGGTCGGGAGTGCGACGGGTTGAGCGGCTGTATCGGGCTGGAGGAGGTTGAAGATCACTCGGGCTAGTCTCCGTTTCATGGCTCTCAGGGCCTCCATCTTTGTGTTGCCCTTCGCGAGGCGGTGCTGAAAGTAGGCACGGCCTGGTCCCTCGAGGCGGATCTGGGTGACGGCGATGCGATGCAGTGCGGCCTTGAGTTGCCGGTTGCCGCCGCGGGCGAGCCGGTAGCGGTTCGTCTTCCCGGACGAGGCTGGGATAGGCGCCGCGCCGGCGTGCATCGCGTAGCAGGCCTCGGACCGGAACCGGGACACATTCGCGGTCTCACCGACGATCTTGGCCGCGGTCAAGGCGCCGCAGCCGGGCAGCGCCAGCAGCCTCGGTGCGACGATCTTCATCAGCTCGGCGAACTCCCGTTCAAGGGTGCGCTCCCGCACAGTCAACGCGCGAATATCGAGCACCAGCTCGGACGCTACCCGGACCAGCACCGAAGAAGGAGCCGTGCCCAACCAGAGCGCCAGGTCATCCAAGGTCGCGAGCCGGTCCAGCGCCCGAGATGACGGATCAAGCTCAGGGTCCAGGTCGTGCAGGTGCCAGCGCAACCGGTTCTGCATCTGCGTGCGCATGTTCACCAGGTCTTCGCGATGATCGACGAGCAGCTTGATCTCGCGGGTCACCGTGTCCTGCGTCGCGATCGGCAGGTGCGGCTCCCGCACCACCTTCTGACCCGCAGCCAGCAACGCCCGCTCCAAACGGGTCGAGACATGACGACAATCCTCGACCGCGAACCGCAGCTGACCAACCGGTGACCGGCACTTCCCATGAAAGCCAACCCAACCCAACAGCGGCAGCGACGCTACGAGCCAGATCACCGGCGATCAGGACCCCAACCACCGCCACAGCGGCACCATCACCCTGACACTGAGCGCGAACGCTAACCCCCGACCAGGCCCGGCTCATCTCGTCAGATGATCTTGCGCGCACCGGGCCGGCTAGTGGTGCTCGTCAGCCCCGGTCGTGGTCGCTTGGGTGTTGATGGGTCGGCAAGTTACCGCCAACGGCGTACGTCCGGCCCGACGTTCCGCTCTAGCCTGCGGGTATGGATCTGCTGCGCCGTCGCTGGCTGGTTGCCTGACCGTTGGGGTGGTGGCCCCGTTCGCCCTGTCCGCATGGGGCGACGACGACCTCTCGGCTGACCGGTTGTACATCGACATCCCGCTGATCCTGCTGAACACAGTGCCCCGGTCAGCGGGGAGCGGTGTCGTGGATCGGGCCGGCTACTTCGGTCAGCCGCTCGCCGGACCCGCCCCAGCGGCCAGCAATGATCTCCGCTGCGATCGAAATGGCGGTCTCTTCCGGCGTACGGGCACCGAGGTCCAGTCCGATCGGGGAGGCAAGCCGAGCGATCTCCTTCTCACCGACCCCGGCCTCCTTGAGCCGATCGAGCCGGTCGGAATGGGTACGGCGGGATCCCATGGCGCCGACATAGGCGACGGGTAACTGCAGGGCGAGTTCGAGGACCGGTACGTCGAACTTCGGGTCGTGGGTGAGTACGCACAGAACGGTGCGCTCGTCGATCCGTCCCGCATCCACCTCGGCTTGCAGATAACGGTGCGGCCACTCGACGATGACCTCATCGGCCTCAGGAAATCGCTTGGGAGTGGCGAAGATCGCGCGTGCATCACAGACCGTCACCCGGTAACCGAGGAAGGCCCCGACCCTAGCCACTGCCGCGGCGAAGTCGATCGCCCCGAAGACGACCATCCGCGCAGGGGGGGCGTACGACGCGACGAACAGCGTCAGTTCATCGCCGCGACGCTCACCATCATGTCCATAGTGGACGGTCGCGGTACGGCCCGCCGCGAGCAGGCCCCGGGCGTCGTCGGCGACGGCCTCATCGAGTCGATCCAGTCCCAGACTGCCCGCGGCCCGGTCGGTCCAGAGCACCAGCCGCTTGCCGATCCGATCCTCGGGACCGGCCACGCAGGTGACTACGGCGACGGGCTCGCCGGATTGGATCGAGGCGGCGACGTCGGCCAGCTCCGGGAAGGTCTCCCGCGACACCGGCTCTATGAAGACATCCAGAATCCCGCCGCAGGTGAGACCCACGGCGAACGCGTCGTCGTCGCTCACGCCATACCTGCGCAGGGCGACCTCCCCGGAGTCCACCGTGGAGACCGCTTCCTCGTACACCGCCCCTTCGACGCAGCCGCCGGACACGCTGCCGACCGCCGTGCCGTCCGGCCCGACCAACATGGACGCACCCGCGGGGCGAGGTGCCGAGCGCCAGGTGGCGATCACGGTGCCGACCCCGACGGTGTCGCCTGCCTTCCACCAGGTGAGCAGTTCATCCATGACTTCACGCATCTGCGATCTCCTTGGCGAGCTCCTCGAATGCGGCCAGGCTGTGACCGGACACGAACGAGTCAACGTAGGGCAGGGCGGCGGCCATTCCGCGGGTCAGCGGCTCATACCCGTTCCGGCCCTTGTGCGGATTGACCCAGATGACCCGATGCGCGAGGCGGTGCAGCCGCGCCATCTGCTCGGCGAGCAGATCCGGATCGCCACGCTCCCAGCCGTCACTGGCCAGGATCAGCACCGCCCCGCGGGCTACCCCGCGCTGACCCCAGCGGTCGAGAAATGCCTTGAGGACCTCGCCCAGCCGGGTGCCGCCGCTCCAGTCCGGGATCGCCGCGCCGCTGGCGGCAAGTGCCCGGTCCGGGTCGCGCTGGCGCATCTCCCGGGTGACTCGGGTCAGCCGGGTCCCCACCGTGAAGACCTCGGTGGAGCCCGAATGGGCGCGGGTGAGCGCGTGCGCGAACCGCAGCAGGGCATCGGCGTACGGCGACATCGACCCACTCACGTCCAGCAGCGCCACGACGCGCCGCGGCCGCTGCCGCGCCGTGCGCCGGGACAACGAGACGATCTCCCCGCCGTTGTGCAGCGCCCGTCGTACGGTGCGGGAGACGTGGACGTTGCCCCGGCTGGCCGGCGTACGGCGTCGGGATGTGCGCAGCGGCGGGTTGGGCGCCAACAGGGCGAACAGCCGCTGCAGGTGCTCGCGCTCGGCCGCACTGAGCTGGCCGATGTCGCGATGGCGCAGGACCTCCTCGCCGCTCGCCGCCGCAGCGATGTCCGGGGCCTCCTCGGCGCTGTCCTGTCCGTCGGTGTTGTTGATCCCGAGTGAGGCCGAGGTGGCGATCCTCTGCCGTGGCTGGCCGGAGGTCTGCACCTGGCGGGGCGCCTCGCCGCCGAAGTACGCCGAGAAGGCCGCGTCGTAGCGCTGCACATCGTCCTGGCTGGCACACAAGGTGAGCCGGCCGGACCAGTAGACGTGGCCGGCGTCGAGGACGTCGAGTTGTCCGACCGCCCGGATCATCGCCTGGACCCGGTCTGGTGAGGCATGCACACCGCTGTGCCGAAGGGTGCGGGCGAACGCGGTGACCGTCTCGACCACGTCGCGGACCGCTGCGGCGGATCCGTCGGGGGACATCGCTTCAGGATGCCACTGCAAGCCCGACGCCGGTTCGCTACACAACCGCCGCTTTGCGACCCCTCGAAGCGCCGGTTGTGTAGCGAACCGGCCGAAACAGCCGACGAGCAGAGGATCGGGTCAGGCGCCGAGAAGCGCGGCGAGTCCGAAGGTCTTGATCCGGTCGGCGTCCTCGCGGTACTTCAGCACCGCCCCCAGGGTGGCCGCCGCCCGCTCGGGATCTATTTGGCGGGCGCCCAGCACATGCAGGGCGGTGGCCCAGTCCATTGCCTCGGCGACCCCCGGTGGCTTGAGCAGATCGGCCTGCCGAAGCCTTCCGGTCGCCCGGGCGACGTCGGCCGCCAATTGCTCGGTGATCTGCGGCAGCCGGGTTCGCAGGATCGCGACCTCGCGGTCGTAGGAGGGATGGTCCAGCCAGTGGTAGAGGCAACGGCGCTTGAGCGCGTCGTGCACCTCACGCGTTCGGTTCGACGTGAGCACGACCAGCGGCGGGATCTCGGCGTGGATGGTGCCGATCTCCGGGATCGAGATGGTGAAGTCGGAGAGCATCTCCAGCAGAAACGCCTCGAACTCGTCGTCGGCGCGATCGATCTCGTCGATCAACAGGACGCTGGGCGAGTCCTCCAGGGCGTGCAGCAATGGCCGCGCGACGAGGAAGCGCCGGTCGTACAGACTCGCCTCGAGCTTGTCCGCGTCATCGGTCAGGCCGGCGGCTTCCGCCGCCCGCAGGTGCAGCATCTGCCGCGGGAAATCCCAGTCATAGAGCGCCTGGCTGGCCTCCAGACCCTCGTAGCACTGCAGTCGGTACAGCGGCCGCCCGGTGGCCTGCGCCAGGGCCGCGGCCAGGGCCGTCTTGCCGACGCCGGCCTCGCCCTCGGTGAACAGCGGGCGTCGCATCGCGAGTGCCAGGTAGGCCGCGGTCGCGATTCCCTCGTCGGCTAGGTAGCCGGTGCCCTTGAGCGCCGCGCCGAGTTCTTCGGGGCTGGACCAGTCAGCTCCGTTGCTCACTCAATCAGCATGTCACGCCCACGCGTTGCGGCCCGGGAGCGGACGGAGCCAACGGCGCATGAAAAAGCCCGGGTCGGATCGACCCCGGGCTTCCTCGCTTGGCGGGCCCGCGGGCCAACCTGCTCAGTTCTTGAAGGCGTCCTTTACCTTCTCGCCAGCCTGCTTGAAGTCGGCCTTGGACTGGTCGGTACGACCTTCGTTCTCGAGGCGCTCGTCGTCGGTGGCATCTCCTAGGGCTTCCTTGCCCTTACCAAGCATGTCCTCGCCCTTGTTCTTGGCCTTGTCAACTCCGCTCATGACCTTCACCCTCTCACGTCGTTGTCATTCGTGCCTTGCCACAGATTTTACAGCGTAAGCGCGGAATCAAACACCCTGTTGCTCAACTTGATCTGCGTTCGCGGCCGGCTCGCCCCAAGGCGCCTCCCCCTCTGGTGGCCGGATCCGCTGGCCCACACCGCGGTCAGAACGTCGTACGACGACGTACCCGATTGCGGCCAGTACCGCGGCGCTGCCCGCGCCGGCCACCTGAACGATGAACGACCGTTCGGCACCGATCGCATCGACGACCGAGCCCGAGATCGAGGCGCCCAACGTCACCCCGATCGTGATCCCCGTGGTGGTCCAGGCCAGCCCTTCGGTGAGGGCTGATCTCGGCAACCGCGACTCGACCAGGGACAGACCGGAGACTAGTACTGGCGCGATCGTCGCTCCGGCCAGGAAGGCCAGCCCGGCCAGGACGAGTAGGGAGTTGACCAGCAGGAACCCCGACGCCGCTACGCCGAAGGCCAGCGTGGTGAGCAGGAAGCGCCCCGCCAGGCCGCGCTGCCAAGCCACTGCACCGTAGGCGAGTCCGGCGATGAGACTGCCCGCGGCGTACACCGCCAGGATCAAGCCGGACATCCCGATCTGGCCCTGCTCGTCGGCGTAGGCGACCACGACGACGTCCATCGCACCGAAGACGGTCCCTACTGCTATGTAGGTGATGGTGACCGAGATCAGGGCTGGGATGAGGACGCCGCGGCGGGCACCGGCGCTCTTGTCCGCGCGGGCTACTGGAGGTTCGGTGGAGGTGAGAGTGGCAAAGCCCATGCCGCCGATCAACCCGATGATGATCGCGGTCAGAAATCCGACGGGCGGCGAGATGGCCGTCGCGAGAAAGGTCACCAGCGGTGGCCCGATTACGAATACGATCTCGTCGACGACCGACTCGAAGGCGAAGGCGGTCTGCCGGGTCGCGGGATCGTCGAGCACGTTGACCCATCGAGCCCGGACCATCGAGCCGATGTTCGGCCCGGAGGCACCGGTGATCGCGGCAAGGAGAAACCATGTCCAGATCGGCGCTTGCAGTTCGACGGCTGCGACGAAGCCCACACCAGCGGCGCCGAACAGCAGCACGGTCGGCCGCAGCACCCGGGCCTGCCCGAACCGGTCGACCATCCGGGCCACTTGCGGGGAGATGATCGCGAAGGACAGCGCAAGGACACCGGCAATGATCCCGGCGACGCCGTACCGCCCGGTCTCGCCGGCGATCAGCAGGACCGCGCCGAGGCCGGTCATCGAGATCGGCATCCGGGCCAGAAAGCCCATCGAAGAGAAGGAGAATGCACCGCTGACGCGCAGCAGCGACGCGTACGGGCCGAACACCGGGGAACACCTCCGCGCGGGAGGTTACCCTCGGTTGGTGACCATTCCTGTTCGCGACCTCCTCGACCGGCGCGCTCTGCCAGACCAACGGGGTCTGGTCGACCAGCACGGCCGGGTCGCGACTGACCTGCGCGTCTCGCTCACCGACCGGTGCAATCTGCGGTGCACCTACTGCATGCCGCCGCAAGGACTGGACTGGCTGCCCACCGCGCAGATTCTCACCGACGACGAGATCAACCGCCTGGTCCGGATCGGGGTCGAGGGCCTGGGCATCAACGAGATCCGCTTCACCGGCGGTGAGCCGCTGATCCGGCCCGGACTGGTCGAGATCGTGCGCAAGGCCAAGGCGCTTACGCCCTCCCCCGAGGTCAGCCTCACCACGAACGCGATCGGCCTGCAGCGGCTGGCCCAGCCGCTCGCCGATGCCGGCCTGGACCGGATCAACGTCTCACTGGACACCCTGGACAAACTGCAGTTCAAGCAACTGACCCACCGCGACCGGATCCAGGATGTCCTGGCCGGCCTGGTCGCGGCCAAGGCTGCCGGGCTCACGCCGGTGAAGGTCAACGCCGTTCTGATGCGCGGGCTCAACGAGGACCCGGTGCCGCTGCTGCAGTTCTGCCTCGAACATGAATTCGAACTGCGCTACATCGAACAGATGCCGCTGGATGCCCAGCACGAGTGGAAGCGCGACCAGATGATCACCGCCGAGGAGATCCTGGAGAAGCTGCAGGCTGCAGTTGTGTTGACTCCGGATCCGGCGCATCGGGGCAGCGCACCGGCGGAGACCTGGCTGGTCAACGGCGGCCCGGCCAAGGTCGGGATCATCGCTTCGGTCACTCGCGCCTTCTGCGGCACGTGCGACCGGACCCGGCTCACAGCAGACGGGCAGATCCGCAACTGCCTGTTCGCCCGAGAGGAGTCCGACCTCCGTACGGCTTTGCGCGACGGGTCCAGTGACGAGGTGATCGCCGACCGGTGGCGTGCGGCGATGTGGACCAAGTTGCCCGGGCACGGAATCGACGATCCGACGTTCCTGCAGCCCGTACGGCCGATGTCGGCCATCGGCGGCTGAGCCCAGGGTGCCGGTGCCGAGATCTCAGGAAGTGCGGGTCAACTACTTCGCCGCCGCTCGGGCCGCTGCCGGCGCCGACACCGAGACGGTCCAGGCGGGGAGCCTGGCCGAGCTGATCGCGGACGTCAGCGAGCGGCACGGTCCTGGCCTGGCGAAGGTTCTGGGAGTCTGTTCCTTCCTGGTCGACGGTGTGCGCCGCTCCGACCACGACGCCGCTCTGCCACACGGCAGTTCGGTCGATGTCCTCCCGCCCTTCGCGGGCGGTTAGGCCCGAGCAAAGGACTCCCGTTGGGACTGTTCACCGAACTGCGCCGCTGGATTGCCCGCCTGTGGGGCCGTACCGAACAGGCCGTCGGCGAGGCGTACGGCAACGAGGCGCTGGAGTACGAGGGTGCGGCCGACGAGGCGAAGGTCGACGCCGAGGAAGCCGCCGAGGGCCACCGACACGGGGATCGCGCACACGACCGCCAGCCCGGCGGTACGGACGGTCCCGAAGCGCCGGAGGACGACGGAATGGCCGGCACCCCCGCCCGCTGATGGCTACGGGGCGGCGACCCACTCCTCGTCGCCGTCGGTGAAGACCTGACGCTTCCAGATCGGCAGCCGGGCCTTGACCTCTTCGACGAGTTGCCGGCAAGCCTCGAATGCCTCACCGCGGTGTGCGGCACTGACTGCGGCGGCCAGGGCGACATCACCGACCTTGAGCAGGCCGATCCGGTGCGAGATCGCGACCGCATGCACCTTCGGCAGGGCGGCGATCTCCGCCGCGATCTCGGCCATCAGTTCCTCCGCGGAGGGATGGCCGACGTACTCGAGTTGGGTCACCCCGCGCCCGTGGTCGTGGTCGCGGACGACGCCACCGAAGGCGACCACCGCGCCGGCACCTGAGCGCGACACCAAGTCCTCGTGCTCGGCGACCGAGATCGGCTCGGTGCTGATCTCTGCTCGGACGGGCGCTGGCGAGGTCTCGGTCACGCGCCCGAATGTAGCCGCGTCAGCGCCGGGCTCGGTCGGCGGATTCGATCCAACACCGCGCTGTTCCTGATGTCGCAGGTATGCCGGCGACTGCCCACGGGGGGCGCCTGCGTAGCTACGACATCTCCGGAGGGCTCGGCTGGCGCGTCCCTGATGTCGCAGGTACGCCGGCGACTCGCCGCGCGGGTTGCCCGCAAACGTGCGACATCATGCAGGGGGGTAGTCGAGGTCGGCGGGGTCGGCCACGTCTGAGCACTCGACCTCGATGACATCGTGCGAGGCCAGGTAGGCCCGAGCGCCCTGATCACCGGTCGCGCTCTCGGCGACACCAGCCCAGTGCGTACGCCCGAGCAGTACCGGGTGCCCTCGTACGCCGTCGTAGGTGCCAACCGCCAAGACGTCGGCGCTCGCATACCTGGCCACTCGCCGGATCGCGGCCGCCGTCATCCCGGGCAGATCGACGAGGTGGACGAGCACCGCGTCGATCGAACCGATCACCGGCTCGCCCTGGCGGTTTGCCGGCAAACCCCCGCTCTGGCGGCTTTGGCCAAAACCGCCAGGAGCGGGGGTCAGGGCGGCGAGGCCGGCCAGCCCGGCACGCAGCGACGAGGCCATTCCGGTGTCCCAGTCCGGGTTGATCAGCACCCGAGCGCGACCGAGACGAGCGCGGGAGATGACCTCGTCGGCGGAAGCACCAAGCACCACCAACACCGGATCGCAGATCTCAGAGACAACCCGGTACGCGCGCTCGATCAGCAGTGAGCCCCCATATGGCACAAGTGCTTTCGGCATCCCGTACCGTCGCCCGGCACCGGCAGCCAGGACCAGTCCGGCGACGTGCGGGCGAGCCCCCGACTCAGTGACACCCCGCTCAGCGGGCATAGACGTCGACCTCGTGCGCCTTGACCGATGCCCAGATCTCGCTCCCCGGGGCCAGTCCGAGCTCGGCGAACGCCGTCGCAGTGAGGTCTGCGCTGAGCGGCACCGGACCGGTCAGATCACAGCGGACCGCCGAACCATGCGGCGTCGCCGAGGCCACCCGGGCGGGCCAGACGTTTCGCGGGCTGCCGTGCGGCCGGGTCGGATAAACGGCCACGGACTCCGGGCGGATCGCGACATACACCGACCCCTGCGCCGGCTCGGCAACCGAGACCGCGACACCGGACTCCAACCGCACCTGCGACCCCTCCCCGGTACCGGCCAGCAACGTCAACCCGATCAACCGCGCCACGTAGTCCGTCCGAGGTCGGCGGGCCACCTCGGCGGGCGGCCCGGACTGTACGACGCGACCGCGTTCGATCACAGCTACCTCATCGGCCAGGGCCATCGCATCGATCGGGTCATGCGACACGACGACTGCCGCCCCGGCGTACTGCGCCAGATGCCGGCGCAGGTCCGCGCGTACCTCCAGCTTGGTACGGGCATCCAGCGCGGCCAACGGCTCGTCCAGCAGCAGCAGTTCCGGGCTGCCTACCAGCGCCCGTGCCAGCGCAACCCGCTGCGATTGCCCACCGGAAAGGCTGCCGGGTTTAACCCTTGCATATTCCACGAGCCCGACCCGCTCCAGCCACTCGTATGCCACCGTACGAGCCTGCGCCTTGGGGACTTTACGTGACCGAAGGCCGAAGGCAACATTGTCCATAGTGGACAGATGGGGAAAGAGAAGATAGTCCTGGAACACCACCCCGACCGGGCGATCATAGGGCGGCACGTGTCTGCCAGCCGCCGAGTCGTCGAGCACCGACTCGCCCAGGGACACGCGGCCCGCATCCGGTGGAAGGAGTCCGGCCAGCACCCGCAGCACAGTCGATTTGCCAGCACCGTTGGGCCCCAACAGTACGAGCACCTCCCCAGGGGCTACGGCCAGGTTCACGCTGAGTCGCAGCGAACCGCGTTGTACGACGAAGTCCGCAGCCAGGCTCATCGCACTCGCCGTCCAGCCATAGGGCCGGTTGTGTAGCGAACCGCCGCATTGCGGCCGACCAACAGGCAGGTTGTGTAGCGAACCGGCTCTTCGGGCCCCTCGCGCGTCAACATCATCATGCCCGGGTGAGCCAGCGTTCCCGCAGCAGAGTGAGCGTGGCCAGCGACACCGCCAGGAGGACGAGACTCAGCACGATCGCGGCCTGTGGGTCGTTCTGCAGGGCGAGGTAGACCGCCAGCGGCATTGTCTGCGTCGTACCCGGGAAGTTCCCCGCGAAGGTGATCGTTGCCCCGAACTCACCCAATGCCCTGGCCCAGCACAGAACTGCGCCCGCAGCGATTCCTGGTGCGATCAACGGCAGTGTCACCCGACGAAACGTGGACCACCCCCCTGCCCCCAGTGTCGCTGCGGCGTCCTCGAATCGAGCATCGGCCGCTCGCAAGGCACCCTCCACACTGATCACAAGGAAGGGCATGGCCACGAAGGTCTCGGCGATGACCACCGCGGCTGTCGTGAACGGCAACGAGAACCCGAACGTGTCGTACAGCCAGCTCCCGACCAGCCCGCGCCGCCCGAGCACGAGGAATAGTGCGACCCCACCGACAACCGGGGGCAATACCAGCGGAACCGTCACCAGCGCGCGCAGGATGGAGCGCCCTGGAATGTTCGAACGGGCCAGCACCCAGGCGATCGGGATGCCGAGAATCATCGAAACAACGGTGGCCATCGTGGCCGTGACCAGGGACAACCGAAGGGCCTGACCGACCTCGGGCGCCGCCAGGCGTACGAGCAGGTCCGACCAGGGAGCCCGGATCAGCAGGCCCACCAGGGGTAGGACGAGAAACGCGATCCCGACCATCGCCGGCAGCAGCAAGGCCAACGGAATCCGCGCCCCCGAGTCGGTGGACCGGCGCGCACGACGGAGGCGCCGGGAGCGCACCGGGGTCGTCCGGCCCGGTGCCCGCTCGTCGAAGACGGCGGGATCACTCATGGCCTACGGAAGCCTGCCTCTTCGAGTGCCTCCGCGCCGACATCGGAGAGGATGAATTCGACCCAGGCCTGCGCCGCGTCAGGATTCGGCGCGGCCGCCAGTGCGACGATCGGATAGGAGTTGACCGCTTCCTCGGTCTCCGGGAAGTCGATGCCCTCGACGGAGTCGCCAGCGGCGATGACATCGGTGACGTACACAAGAGCGGCGTCGACCTCACCCAGCTCGACCTTGGTCAGGGCCGCACGGACGTCCTCTTCCAGGGAGTCGACCGAAGGCGTGATCCCGGCCGCCTCGAACACGGTCGCGGCCGCCGCTCCGCAGGGGACCTCGGGTGCGCAGATCGCAAGCGTCAGATCGGCGTTCGCGAAGTCGGCAATACCGGTGATACCGGCCGGGTTTCCGACCGGGACGGCGATCTGCAGGACGTTCTCGGTGAAGATCGTGGGCTCACCGTGGGCGTTCCCGGCCTCGGTCACAACGTCCATCTGGCTGGAATTCGCCGACGCGAACACGTCGGCCGGCGCCCCCTGATTGATCTGAGTGGCCAGGCCAGAGCTGGGGCCGAAGTTGAAAGTGACCTCGACGTACGGATGGCCGGCCATGAACTGCTCGGCGAGACCTTGGAACACATCGGTGAGCGAGGCCGCCGCAAACACCGTCAACGCTCCGCTGAGTTCGTCACCGGAGGCCCCGCGAGCGGAGTCGGACCGGTCAGAGCCTCCCGAGCCCCGCTCGTCGGGTCCGCCGCATGCGATCAGACCGAGCAGCAGGACGGCCAGCAGCATCAGGCGGCGCATCACGGCACCTCGACAATGACGTTGGTGGCCTTGACGGCGGCTACGGCACGACTGCCCGGCTCGAGCCCGAGTTCGTCGGCGGCTTCGCGGGACATCAGGGAGACCAATCGGTACGGCCCGCACTGCATCTCCACCTGAGCCATCACGGTGTCCCGTACGACCCTGGTCACGATTCCGGCAATGCGGTTGCGCGCTGATTCTCGCCTGGGCGTCGCCGGTTCCGCGCCGGCCGCGAGATTTCGAGCCAACGCGGCCAGCGCCGCCCCCTCTATGCGAGCGGGTCCGGAGCGCCCCCGAGCCGCCGTCAACCGGCCCCCGTCGATCCACCGCCGGATCGTGTCGTCGCTGACGCCGAGGACGGCCGCTGCTTCGCTGATCCGGTAGATCGTAGTCACGGCGCGGACGGTATATCCGTATCCGCGGCGCCGCAAGGCCGGGGACAGGACGTACCTGCGTCAATGCAGAGGGAAAGAATTCCGCACTTGCGGAGCTTCTCTTCTCGACTGGCCTGGCCGACAGCAGCCGCCCATCGTCGGACCACGTCACTACCTCACCCATAGTGGCCGGTACGCCGTTTCGTTGCCCTGTGGGCAACTTCCGGTCACGGAAAGGTCAGGTGGATTGCCTTCCGCTACCGCCTCTGCGACGGTGATCGAATGCCTGCCCATGCTCCCCGACATCAGCTGGGTGCGGCTGCACGTGGAGGCCCGCGGCGCTGCATCAGGAGCATCGGCACGTGAACGACCAGACGTTTGGCGAATTCCTGTCGGAGTTCTTCGAATTCCTG
>JALZDV010000266.1 GCA_030862345.1 Actinomycetota bacterium
CACCCGACGGGATTCTGCTGCGGTGGTCCTGGAGATCGACGGAGCCGGCGCTGCGGCTGACGGGGTGCGCTTCTACCGCGCGGGAGACGAGATCGTGCTCACGACGCACGTCCCGCCCGGCTTCCTCGCGCTGCATTCGGTTGGCGACGCCGAGCAGCCGATGGCAGGAAACGGCGTCAGTCCGGAGGACGCCGATCCTGCTTGAGCATCGACCGGCGGCGTTTTTCCTCGAGCCTCCGCTCCCGCGCCCTGCGGCTGGGCTTGGTCGCTCGGCGCCGCGGACCCGCCGGCGCCACCGCTTCGCGCAGCAGCGCCGCCATCCGAGCTCGCGCGGCTTCCCGGTTGCGCAATTGTTGGCGGTGCTCCGACGCGGCCACCGTTAGCGTTCCGACCACGAGGCGGTCGGCCAGGCGACTCAGAGCCGTCGCGAGAGTCAGCTCCGGCCAGTCCGGAATGGCCGGCAGGTGAACCGAGAGCTCCACCCGGGAGTCCGCGGTGTTGACGCCTTGGCCGCCCGGACCCGACGACCGGGAGAAGCGCCACTGCAGGGTGCTCGCGGGTACGACGAGATCCCGGGTGACCCGGAGGTCACCGTACGGCCCGTCCTCGCTCATCCTCCGAGCGTGACACCCCCAGCTGAGTTGATCAGCGGAATTACGCGGCTTTCGGGCCGAATCGGCCGTAAATAGCCTCCGAATTCGGATGATCGACGTCGGACACGCGGGCTCAGCGCACGTCCACCGGCGGGTAGGGGTTCCCACCGGAGAGGCGGGCGTACCCCGGCCCCCGGTCGAAGAAGGGCTCCTCGCCGCTACGCCGGGCGCGCATCTGCGCGCGCAGGGACTCGGTCGCCGGCTCGTCACACGAGGGTGCGTCCGGGGCCCCGCTGATCACCACCCCGTAATCTGCCCGTGCACCCTCGACGGACACCTTGCCCCACGACACGTCGCGCAGCACGTCGAGAATCGGGCGGTCGACGGGAGCGCCCCAGCCGCCGCCCCCGGTGGTCCGGATCCGCACCGTCTCCCCCGCCGCGAGCGGCTCTGCATCGGCGAGGGCATCGACCTCGCGCTCGTTCGGACCACCCGGGTCGGCGGTGACCTGGAAGGAGCGACCGGCCTTACCCCCCTGGACCCCCCAGCAGGCCAGGATCGACCGGTCAGCGATCGACATGAAGTGCGCCGGCAGCAGCATCCGAATGTGCTTCTCGTAGCCAAGTCCCCCGCGGAACCGGCCGGCGCCGCCGGAATCCACCGCGAGCCCGAGGGATTCGACGACGAAGGGGAACCGGGACTCGCTGAACTCGGTCGGCAGGTTGCGTGAGTCCGGCACGACATGGATGGTGTCCTCGCCGTCCGCGTAGTACCGCCCACCCGATCCTCCGCCCAGAACCTCACGCATCAGGTATGGCTGGCCCTCGGCGTCCTGGCCGTACACCCCGGTGTAGCGGATCGTCTCCTGATCGGCCGGCATCCGACCGTCGACGGCCTTGGCGAGCACGCCGGCGAGCACGCCGAGCAGGCGCAGGATCACAAATGTGCGCGCGTTCGTCGGGGCGGGGAAGACCGGCGTGAGCAGGGTTCCCGGCTCGGGGAAGCGCATCTCGATCAGCGGGACTACTCCCTCGTTGACGTCGAGTTCGGCCATCCGCTCCGGCGTGTCGGCGAGGTTACGCAGGATGGGGGCCAGCCACTTCTTCAGGAACGTGCCGTCGGCGTAGTCCCCGACATGGTTGATCGGCCCCTTGGCCTGCGGACTGGTGCCGGTGAAATCCAGGATCAGTCGGTCACCGGCCGGGTCGTCTGGGCCGGTGCGGGTCATCGTGATCCGCTGGGCGTGCAGTCTCGGCGGGTCGACGCCGTCGTGTTCGGCGTAGTCCTCCCAGACGTGGCTGCCGACCGGGATCTTGGCCAGGATCTCCCGCCGGTAGGTGGCCGTGGTGTTGTCCAGGATCGCGTCGAAAACCGATTCAACGGCCGCCACTCCGTACCGGTCGAAGAGTTCCCCCAGCCGCCGCGCACCCATCAGGCAGGCCGAACACTCCGCATCCAGGTCGGCGGCAAGGGATTCGGGCATCCGCGAGTTGCGGGTCATGATCCGAAGGGCGGCTTCGTTCGGCACTCCCTGCGCCCACAGCCTGATCGGCGGGACCATCAGCCCCTCCTGGAAGGCGCTGGTGGCGTTGGACGGCATCGAGCCGGGGACCGACCCGCCGATGTCGTCGTGGTGGCCGAACGCCTGCACGAAGGCCACGACGTACGGTGAGCCCTGCGCATCGTCGGCGAAGACGGGGACCGTCACACAGAGATCGGGCAGGTGCCCGATCCCGCCCTCGGACTCATAGACGTCGTTGTGGAAGAACACGTCGCCGGGACGCATGGTCTCCGGCGGGAAGTCTCTAGCGATCGGGTGTACCAGCGCCGAGTACGACCGGCCGGTCAGCTTGCGCAGATGCCGGTCGTGGATGCCGGCCCGGAAGTCGTGCGCGTCGCGGATCATCGGCGAGCGCGACGTCCGGGCGATCGCGGTCTCCACCTCCATCTCCACGCTGGCCAGGTAGCCCCCGATGATCTCGACCAGCACCGGGTCAACATCGGCGACCGCGGTCTCGGTGAGCCGGTAGCCGTATGGATGCTGGCTCCAGCCCCGGCCCGACCCTGCCGGCCGGTACGGACCGGGCTGATCAACAACGCTCATGCCGTATCCCGTGCCGTCTGGCGGTTTTGGCCAGAACCACCAGCGGTCTCGCACCGACGGATCCGAATATTGCCGTACCGGTCGACCGCGGCCTCGAACCCGGGATGCAGCGGCACCGTGGACCCGAACTCCTCGATCACCGCCGGACCCTCGAGTACGTCGCCGGCACCGAGCTTGGCCCGGTCGAAGGTGGGCACGTCCACCCATTCCTCGAAGTACGCCGGCCGGCTTCCCGTGCAGGCAACGTCGGCTCCCGATCCGTCCTCGATCGCAACGACCTCGGGACTGCGGATCGGCCCGATCCCGGTCACCCGCACGTTGACCCACTCCACGTGCTGGCGGGGGTCCTCGGCGAAGTCGTAGCCGTACAACCGGCGATGCTCGGCATGAAAGGCCTGGGCCACCTCCTCGATTACGGCGGGCTCCAGTGCTCCGTCGCCGACCTCGACCCGCACCTCGAAGGCCTGTCCGTAGTACC
This sequence comes from Actinomycetota bacterium, assembly GCA_030862345.1. Lineage (GTDB taxonomy): Bacteria > Actinomycetota > Actinomycetes > Mycobacteriales > Geodermatophilaceae > JACCQS01. Next base: position 3,176 of record JALZDV010000266.1, read on the forward strand.
GCACGTCGGCGGTGCGTACGAAGCGCCGCTCCCCCGCCGAAAAGCCTTCCCGCTGCAGCGCCGAGTCAGCGTCGACCTGGAGTTCGGCCAACACCGCCGACAGCCGGGCCGGGTCGAGTCGGTCCTGCCGCACGACGTGGGTCCGGACGTAGTCGTTGCGTACGTCGACGGTGAGCAGCCCGAATGCGGAGACGTTCCCCGGGTTGGGCGGCACCAGGACGCCGGCCAGGCCCAGGATGTCGACGAGGCGACAGGCCAGCAGCGAACCCGAGCCGCCGAACGTCACCAGGGTGAAGTCCCGGACGTCCAAACCGCGCTTGACCGATACCTGACGCAGTGCGTTCGCCTGGTTCCATGCAGAGATTTCTAGGATGCCGGTGGCGGTCTCCTCGACGGATCGACCGAGCTTGGCGGCCAGCGATTCGATCGTCTGCTGGGCCGCGTCAGCATCCAACGGGATCTCGCCGCCGAGCAGGTGCGGGGGGATCCGGCCGAGCAGCACGTGGGCGTCGGTGATCGTCGGTTCGGCACCGCCCCTGCCATAACAGACCGGCCCGGGATCCGCGCCGGCCGAGTGCGGTCCGACCTTGAGCGTGCCCTCCGGGCTGAGCCAGGCGATCGACCCGCCGCCGGCGCCCACCGTGACGACATCGATCATCGGAATCTTGCTCGGGTAGGCGCCGACCGTGCCCTCGGTCGTCACTGCGGGCTGCCCGTCGATCACGACGGTGACGTCGGTCGAGGTGCCGCCACCGTCACAGGTCAGCACCTTCCCGACCCCGGCCGCCCTGGCGATGACGCCGGCTCCGAGCGCGCCGGCAGCCGGTCCGGACAGGACCGTGGTGATCGGCTGGTGCACCACCTCGGCCGCGGAGAGGACACCGCCGTTGGACTTCATCACGTAGAAGGGGACGTTCCTCGTGCGACCAGCGGAGCTGAAGCCGGAGCCCTCGGTGGCGGTTTTGGCCAGAATTGCCAGGGGTTCGGGCGCGGAGGTGGCGAACTGGGCCAGCCGGCGGGCGAGATTGGCCACGTAGCTGGTGATGTCCGGTTTGACCGCCGCATCGACCAGTGTCGTGATCGCCCGCTCGTACTCGCGGTACTCGCGTAGCACCTCGCTGGAGATGCTGACCACGGCGTCGGGATGTTCGACAGCCAGCAGCTCGCGCATCGCGAGTTCGTGGCTCGGAGCGGCATAGGAGTGCAGGAAACAGACCCCAATCGTGGTGATGCCGGTATCGCGGAAGAACCGAGCCACGCGGACGGCCTCGTCGCGATCGAACGGTCGGATCTCGCTGCCGTCGACAGCCAGCCGGCCACGGACGGTCTTGACCCGGTCGGCCGGGACGATTCGCGGCGGCTTGACCCAGAAGTAGGAGTTCCCGTACCCGTCTGGTACGGATTGCCGCGCGATCTCCAGGAGATGCCGGTAACCCTCGGTGGTGATGAACCCCAGGTTCTGCACCTTGCCTTCGAGGAGCTTGTTGGTGGCGACGGTCGTACCGTGGCTGACCGCGGTGAGCGCCTCGCCTCCCACCCCGAGCATGCCCAGGACCTTGTCGATCCCGGTGAGGAAGGCCTGCGCGGGATCGGCCGGAGTGGAGGGAGTCTTGGTGGTGATGAGCTTCCCGCTGTCCTCGTCGACTGCCACGACGTCGGTGAAAGTGCCTCCGGTGTCGATGCCCACCCGGATCCGTCGGGTCACCTGTGGCCGCCGACATGCATCGACCCATCAAACCGGATGGCCGCCCTGCGCAACGACCGGAGGTCACGCATGGACGCGGGCCCGCCTACGCTGCACCCGACACGCACGCTGACCGGAGAGGTCGCCATGGCCGCCTGCACCCACCTCGAGAAACTCGCCACCGCTGACCCGCAAGCCACGACGCCGGACGGCTGCCAGGAGTGCCTGGCCACCGGAGGTCGGTGGGTGCATCTGCGCCGCTGCCTCACCTGTGGGCACATCGGCTGCTGCGACTCCTCGCCGAACAAACACGCAAGCGCCCACTATCGGCAGACCCGGGACCCGGTGATCGCCTCCTACGAGCCCGGTGAGTCCTGGCGGTGGTGCTACGTAGACGAAGTCGGTGCATGAACCAGACCCTCGAGCGGCCGGAACCACTGGCCGCGGCCGCGCGCGATGAGCGCGACGATCAGCCTCGCCCGGTGCTGATGACCGTCGATGACGACCCTTCGGTTTCCCGCTCTGTCGCTCGGGACCTGCGACGGCAGTACGGCCAGGAGTACCGGATCGTGCGGGCCGACTCCGGGCCCGATGCCCTCACCGCGCTCAAGGAGATCCTTCGCCGGGGACAGCGGGTCGCGGCCATCCTCGCCGACTACCGCATGCCACACATGAACGGCATCGAATTCTTGGAACAGGCGATGGACCTCTTCCCGCTGGCCCGCCGAGCGCTGCTCACCGCGTACGCCGACACCGACGCCGCGATCCAGGCGATCAACGTCGTCGACGTCGACCATTACCTGCTCAAACCGTGGGAACCACCCGAGGAAAAGCTCTATCCGGTCGTCGACGAACTCCTGACGCTGTGGAAGGCGGCCGGCGACAGCCCGCGGACCGAGATCCAGGTCGTCGGACACCACTGGTCACAACAGTCCTATGTGCTGCGTGACTTCCTGGCCAGCAACGCTGTCCCCTACCGCTGGTATTCCGCCGATGACCCCGAGGGGCAGCGGCTGCTCGCCTCGGTGGATGCCGGACCGGATGCCGTGCCGCTGGTGCTGACCCCGGACGGGACCGTGCTGCGCTCGCCCAGTCCGAGCGAACTCGCGCAGACCGTCGGCCTGCGCACCATCCCCGGCGCCGACTTCTACGACGTCGTCATCATCGGTGGTGGACCGGCTGGGCTCGGCGCGGCGGTGTATGCCGCCAGCGAGGGCCTGCGGACGGTGCTCGTCGAGGGTCAGGCGACCGGCGGGCAGGCCGGGCAGAGTGCCCGGATCGAGAACTACCTCGGCTTCCCCGACGGCGTCTCCGGAGCGCAACTCGCCGAGCGCGCGCGCCGCCAGGCGCTGAAGTTCGGCGCCGAATTGTTGACCGCGCAGCTGGTAACGGAGTTGCAGGTGCGAGGGCCACAGCGGGTGGTGCGCTTCGGCAACGGGAGCGAGATCGCTGCGCACACCGTGATCCTCGCGACCGGCGTTGCCTACCGCCAGCTGCCGGCCACCGGCGCACAGGACCTCGTGGGTCGCGGCGTCTACTACGGCTCCGCCTCGACCGAGGCCGCTGCCTGCAGTGGCCAGCACGTCGTCATCGTCGGCGGGGCGAACTCAGCTGGCCAGGCAGCAGTATTCTTCGCCCGGCACGCTGCCCGGATCACCCTCGCCGTACGTGGCCCGTCCCTGGAACGCTCCATGTCCAGCTACCTCGTGGATCAGGTGCGGGCCACCCCGAACATCGTCGTACGGACGTCCACCACGGTCACCGACTGCCAGGGCGATGGGCACCTGGAGTGCCTCACCCTGCATAACCAGGTCAGCGGCACCGACGAGGTCGTACGGGCCAGTCACGTGTTCATCTTCATCGGAGCCGCGCCGATGACCGATTGGCTACCGGCCGACATCCGTCGCGACGAGGCTGGATTCGTCCTGAGCGGTGCCGATCTGGGCCAGGCCGGAAAAGCACCGCTGGACTGGTCACCGCAGCGGGATCCTTACCTGCTGGAGACCAGCGTGCCCGGGGTCTTCGTCGCGGGCGATGTCCGCTCGCAGTCGGTCAAGCGGGTCGCCTCCGCCGTGGGAGAGGGCGCCCTCGCCGTCACCTTGGTGCATCGGTACCTGGAAGGACGATGACGCGGTGACCGCACCGGAACCGCCCACCACCCTGACGCCCGACGAACTCCGGACGCTGTTCCTGTTCGAGTCCCTGGACGAGGACAAACTGCACTGGCTCAGCAGCCACGGGCGAGTCGAAGAACGGTCGGGCGGTGCGATGGTCTACCGCGAGGGGGAGAGCGCCACCTGCTTCTTCGTGCTCTTGGACGGGACCATCGCACTGAGCCGCCGCGTCGGCGACACCGATGTGGAGCTGACCAGAACCAACCAGCGCGGGGCCTACGCCGGAGCGATGCAGGCCTACATCCGTACCGAGGAACCCAGTCCCTATGCGGGATCGATGCTCGCCATCACCGATGCCCGCTTCTTCGTGATCGAGGCCGCCGACTGGGGCAAGACCGTCCGGGAGTGGTTCCCGATGGCCATGCATCTGATGGAGGGCATGTTCATCGGGATGCGCAACAGTCAGCAGATCGTCGCCCAGCGGGAACGGCTGCTCTCGTTGGGCCGGCTCTCCGCAGGCCTGACCCATGAGCTCAACAATCCCGCCACGGCTGCGGTCCGCGCCACCTCCGCATTGCGCGAGCGGGTCACCCGGATGCGCCACAAGCTCGGCGCGCTGGCCTCCGGAAAGCTGGACGGCACGACCCTGCACCAGTTGACCGCCGTGCAGGACGAGGCGATCGAGCGGCTGCCCAAGGCGCCCAAGCTCACGCCGATGCAGACCAGTGATGCCGAGGATGCGATCACCGACTGGCTGGAGGAGCACCGCATCGACGGCGGCTGGGAGCTGGCCCCGACGCTGGTCGCTGCGGGAGTCGACGCCGACTGGCTGGAGTCGCGGATGAGATCCGCGGTTCCGCCCGATTTCCTGGAAGGGGGCATCCGCTGGGTCACCTATGCCCTGGAGACCGAGTTGTTGATGAACGAGATCGAGGATGCCTCCCATCGGATCTCCGCACTGGTGGGGGCGGCCAAGCAGTACACGCAGGTCGACCGGGCAGCCCACCAGGAGGTCGACGTGCACGACGGACTCGACTCCACGCTGACCATGCTCGGCGCGAAGATCAAGGCCGCAGCGGATCTGCACGTGACCAAGGACTACGACCGGACCCTGCCCGATGTTCCGGCCTATCCCGGCGAGCTGAATCAGGTCTGGACCAACCTGATCGACAACGCCGTCCAAGCCATGGCCGGGACCGGCACGTTGACCATCCGGACCACCCGGGACCGGGACTTCGTCCTGGTCGAGATCTGTGACACCGGCCCGGGTGTCCCGGAGGGGCTGCGGACGAAGATCTTCGAGCCGTTCTTCAGTACCAAACCCGTGGGAAAGGGCACCGGTCTCGGGTTGGACATCTCCTATCGAATCATCGTGCAGCGCCACGGTGGAGATCTCAGCGTGGTCTCCCAGCCGGGTGACACGCGGTTCCAGGTCCGGCTGCCACTGCAGGCCCCGGCTTCCGCGCCACTACCCGCCTGAGACCACCGATTCTCCAGACCAGCCGACTCCGGACCCATCGACCGCGGTCCGGCCCCGGCGGAGCAGCCAGCGGTCAGCGACCGCGACGGGCCAGCCAGCCACCTACTGCCGCGCCGAGCAGCGCGATGACCGCGCCGCCGACCCCGGCCAGCAGCAGCGGGCGGGCGTCGGTGGGGAGGAGTTCGGTTCGCCGCGGCGCCGGTAGATAAGACGTCTGGCCGTGGGTAACGGCACCAGCACCATCGGAGGTATCCGACGGTGCCGCGGCGGAGGGCTGCAGCGGCCCGCGGGCGCCGGTCAGTTCGGCATCGACTGCGGAGAAGAACTGGCCGGCCATTCGCTTTGCAACCGCGGAGATCATCCGTTGTCCCACACCGGCCACCGGTCCGCCCACGGTCGCGTCAGCTGAATAGCTCAACTCGGTCTGGTCCCCGTCGGCAACCAGGCTGACCCGGCAGGTTGCATCCACAGTGCCCGCTCCCCCGGCGCCACTGGCGTTCATGACATAGCCCTCGGGGCGGACCAGATCGGTCAACCTCACCTGGCCGTCGTAGCGGCCGCGGATCGCCCCGACCCCGGCCGATACGGTCATCTTGTAGCTGTCCGGGCCGGTCAGGTCCAGCGACTCGCAGCCCGGAATGCATCGAGCCAGGACGCCGGGGTCGGTCAGCGCCGCGAACACCGTCTCCCGGTCCGCGTGCAGATTGGCCGTTCCTGAAAGCTTCATGTGCTCTCCTGCTCGCTCCGGCGGGCGGAGGCCCTCGTACGTTCGGCCGTCCCGTCCCGCGCTGCCCGGACCAGGTCGTAGATCTGGCTGGGCCCCAAGGGCATGTCCTCGATCCGCACGCCGAGCGCGTCCTCGAGTGCGGCGGCGATCGCGGCCGACCCGGGGATCACTCCGGCCTCGCCAGCACCTTTGATCCCCAACGGGTTGAGCGGTGACGGGGTCTCCTGGTGGCCGATGTCGATCCCCCGTGGCACCTCGGAGACGTAGGGCATCAGGAAGTCCATGAACGACGCGTTCAGCAACTGGCCCGACTCGTCGTAGGCCATCACTTCGTAGAGCGCGCCGGCCACGCCCTGGGCAACGCCTCCGTGGATCTGGCCCTCGACGATCCGCGGGTTGATCAGTCGCCCGCAGTCGTGCACCACCGCGTACTTCTCGATCGTGACCTCGCAGGTACCCGGATCCACTTCGACGATGACGGCGTGCGCGCCGCTGGCGAACGTCGAGCGGACCGGTGAGTAGTAGTCGCGCCCCTCGAGACCCGGTTCGTCGTCGTCGGCCACGGGTGGATGCTCGTCCGAGGCGACCCGGGCGAATTGCGTTGCCGCCTTGGAGGCTTCGTCAAAGGCGTACCGCAAGGGGTTGGACAGGACGGCGACCGAAGACAGCGGGATGACTGCACCGGGATCGCCCCGTACGCCGACGACTCCGTCGACGATGTCGAGATCGGCGGTATCGACCTCGAGCACCTCGGCTGCGATTCGCAACGCCTTCGCGCGCACGACCCGAGCGGCCAGTGCCACGGCATTGCCACTCATCACTGCCGCCCGGGAGGCGAAAGTGCCCACCGCATAGCCGAACCGCCGCGTGTCACCGGTGTGAACCTCGATATCCTGCATTCCGACGCCGAGTTCATGGGCGACGATCTGGGCGAAGACCGTCTGGTGCCCTTGGCCCTGGCTGGTCAGCCCGGTGGAGACCAGGACCTTGCCGGACGGCAGCACCTGCACATGCCCACCCTCGTACGGACCGACTCCGGTGCCCTCCACGTAGAGGGCCATCCCGATCCCCAGCCAGCGGCCCTGCGCCGCGGCGGCCGCTCGGCGCGGCTCGAAATCCTGCCAGCCCACGAGTGCTCGCAGCTTTTCCAGCATCGCCGGGTAGTCACCGGAGTCATAGATCAGCGGCCGACCGTCCTGGAACATGAGATGGTTGTCCCAGGGAAACTCTTCGGAGCGGATGAGGTTGATCTCGCGGACCTTCGCCCGATCGAGTCCGAGCTCATCGGCGATCCGGTCCATCGTGCGTTCCATCGCGAAGCAGCCCTGTGGCCGCCCGGCGCCGCGGTACGGCGTGACGATGACCGTGTTGGTGTAAACCGAGTCCACCTGGCAGCGGTAGTTCGCCAGGCGGTACGGACCCAACAGCTGGGTGCTGGTGATGATCGGCACGACGATCCCGTACGGCGTGTAGGCGCCATGGTCATGCAGGATGTGCACGTCCATCGCCAGCAGCCGGCCCTCTTCGTCGTACCCGGCCGTGATCCTCTGCAGCTGACCCCGCTCGTGCGCCGAGGAGATGAAGTGTTCGCGGCGATCCTCTGCCCACTTGATCTCGCGGCCAAGTCTCATTGCCGCCCAGGGGACGAGCAGTTCCTCCGGCCAGGGGTGCATGATCTTGACTCCGAAGCCCCCGCCTACATCCGGGGCAACCACTTCGACCCGGTCCACGGACAGACCCAGCTTCGTCGCGATCGCGGCGCGAACCGAGGTCGAGGTCTGGGTGGAGCTGTACACCCGAAGCGATTCGTCTGTGGCGTCCCATCGGGCGTGAACTCCCTTGCCCTCCAACGGCATACTTGCGCTGCGCTCGATGGTCTGAGAGAAGCTGACAGTGTGCGGCGCATCCCGCAACGCGGCGCCCACGTTGCCGAACTCTTGGACCAGGCGTGCTGCCACGTTGTCCGGGATGTCGTCGTGAACAGCGGTGTGGGCTCGCTCGGCTGCCTCGACCCCGATGACCGGGTGCCGGATCTCGTAGTCCACGACGATGCGCTCGGCCGCGTCCTCCGCGACGTATCGGTCATCGGCCACCACCATGACGATCGGCTCACCGACATGGCAGACCGACCCGTTGGCCAGCGCATACCCGGTCCGGGGCGCGGTCAGGTCCGGGTGCGGCAGGAGAACCGGCAGCGGTTGGGCCATCGGGCCGTCGAGGTCCTCGAAGGTGTAGATGGCGTGCACACCATCGATGTCGAGTGCGCCCGATACGTCGATGTCGGTGATCCGCGCGCTCGCGTGCGGGCTGCGGACGAAGGCAACTCCGAGCGCGCGGTGGCCGATGTCGTCGAGGTAGCGACCCCTGCCCACGATCAGGCGGGCATCCTCGCGGCGCGCGATCGGCTCGCCGAACAGTTTGGTGGTCATGCGCCGTGGTCAGCCGGCGTGAGGCCAGGCACGGGACTGGCCCGCTCCGATCGGATTTCCTGGGCTCGACCGACCGCCTTGACGATGTTCTGGTAGCCGGTGCAGCGACAAAGGTTGCCTCCCACGATCTCTCGGGCCTCCTCATCACTGATCAACTCGCCAGGGTGATAGTCCTCCAGGGCGGCCGCGATCGTGGTGAGGAACCCTGGCGTGCAGAACCCGCACTGCAGGCCGTGACAGTCCCGGAAGGCCTCCTGGACCGGGTGCGGGCGGCCATCCGGGCTGGCCAATCCTTCGACGGTCGTGATCTCGTGCCCCTCGGCCTGGACGGCGAACATCAGGCAACTGCGTACCGGAACACCGTCGAGCAGCACGGTGCACGCGCCGCACACGCCGTGTTCACATCCCACGTGTGTTCCGGTCAGCTCGACGTCGTGCCGCAGGGCATCCGAGAGCAACCGTCGGCCCGGCACGGTCACCGGCTTGGTCATCCCGTTGACCGTCAGGTTGACCGTGAACCTCTCCTCAGCGGTCATGCGGCACGCCCGCTCCGGGTGATCGCGTCGGCGGCGGCTCGGGGCAGGGCCCGCTCGGTGAGTACGGCCACCAGCCGACGCCGGTAGTCGGCGCTGGCGTGCAGGTCGGCTTCGGGCTCGACCAGGGTGGTCGCCAACTCCCCCGCCGCGCGCCAATCCGCTGATGTCGCCGGTTGGCCATCGACTGCGGCGGTGAGGTCATGCACCTCCGGAACAGGTCCCACCGAGAGATAGGAAGCGCGTACGTCCTTGACTGCCTCGTTCTCGTCAAGTGTCACCGTGACCGCGACCCCGCACATCGCGTAGTCCCCTCGGCGACGGGCGAGTTCGAGAAAGGCGCTCCCGCTTCTCGGCCTCGGCGCACCGAAGGTCACCGACACCGCGAGCTCTCCCGGTTCCAGGCAACTCTCCAGCGGGCCCAGAAAGAACTCCGGAGCAGGTACGTCCCTGATCGGCACTCCGGAAGCCGCGATCTGCATGCTTCCCCCCGTGATTGCCAGGATGGCGGTCATCTCGCCGGAGGGATCAGCGTGTGCCACCGATCCACAGGTGGTCCCGCGGTTACGAATCGCTGGATGGGCCACATTGCTGGTCGCCCGGCGCAGGAGCGGAAGCGCCGCGAACGCCGACTCGTCGGCCAGCAGTTGGGAGTGGCGCACGAGGGCGCCCACGACGACCGAGCCGTCGCCTGCGACCGAGATGTCAGCCAGCCCAGGTATCCGATTGATGTCGACCAAGGTGTGCGGCGCGGTCAACCGCATGGACAGCAGCGGGATCAGGCTCTGGCCGCCTGCCAAGACCTTGCCGTCATACCCGAGATCGGCGAGTACCGCCACCGCCTCGTCCAGGCTTCGGGGTGCCGAGTAACCGAATGCCGGTGGCTTCATCGACGACTCACCCCTTCATCCAATCGGACGGAGCCCGGAATGTGTGGAGCTGCGGCGCGGTCAGTGGTTCTGCTCCTCTAGAGCGATGGTCTGCAGAACCGACCACGGACTGAGCAGCCGGGGAAAGCGGACGGCCAGTTCGCCGGCCTCGCGGCGAGGCACCCACATCCACTCGGACACCTCGGATCGGTCGGGATCAGGAGCGGGTTGACGACCGGCCACCTGGGTGACGAAGACCGGGCAGACTTCGTTCTCCACCACACCATTGGCGTCCTGCGCACGGTAGGCGAAGTCGGGAAGCGCAAGAGACAGTGACTGTGCTACCAAGCCGAGTTCGCTTGCCAATCGGCGTCGTACCGCCGCATGCAGCTCCTCGCCCGGGGCGGGATGCCCGCAGCACGCATTCGACCAGACCCCAGGCCAGGTCCGTTTGGTCACCGCGCGACGAGTCAGCAGGGTGTTGCCGGCCGCGTCGAAGACGTGCACGGAGAAGGCCAGGTGCAGCGGGGTCTGCGCGTGATGAACCTCCGATTTCAGCTGGGAACCGATCGGCCGGCGCTGGAAATCGAGCAGGACCACCCATTCGGCAACCCCCCGGACGTCCTCGAGGTCGGCGCAGCCCATGGCGGTCATTCTGGCGGAACGGTTGACCGGCGCTAAGGAGGCCACCGGACAACCGCCTGGCCCGGCCGGGTCAGCGCTTCCTGCGGGTCGCCTTCGTCGGCCGCGATTGCCCGGTGCTGGCCGAGCCTGAGCGCGCGGTGGATCCACCGGTCCGCCCGCCGGTGGTCTTCTTACCGGCACCGGCCCGTGGTCCATCGGCGTCGCGTCCAGTCCCCTCGACAGCTGCGTCCGGGTCACCTTCGACCTGCCTGCCCTCGCGGTTGAGCGCTTCCCGGAGTTCTTCGGGGGCGAGTACCCGAGCGAGGTGCCAACCAAGAACGGCGACGATGGTGCCCAACGCGATCCCGCTGAGACTGAAGGTGTCGGTGAAGACCAACGTGACGTTGCCGATCGCGATGATGATGCCGGCGGCAAGGGGAACCAGGTTGATCGGGTTGGCGAAGTCGACCCGGTTCTCCTTCCAGATCTTTGCCCCGAGCAGGCCGATCATCCCGTACAGGACGACCGTGATCCCGCCGAGCACTCCACCGGGGGTTGCCGCGATGAGGGCACCGAACTTGGGGCACAGGCCGAACAGGATCGCCACCACTGCAGCGATGTAGTAGGCCGCCGTGGAGTAGACCCGAGTGGCGGCCATGACCCCGATGTTCTCGGCGTAGGTCGTCGTCGGCGATCCGCCGACCGAGGACGTGACGACCGTGGCGACACCGTCGCCGAAGATGGCCCGGCCGAGGACCGGGTCGAGGTCACGCTTGGTCATTTCCGCGACTGCCTTCACGTGACCGGCGTTCTCGGCAACCAGTGCGATGACGGCAGGAAGCACGAGGAGGGTGAAGTTGATCGAGAAGCTGGGCGCCGTCAGCTCGGGCAGGCCGAACCAGGCCGCATCACCTACGGCGGAGAAGTCGGTGCGCAGGTGCGGCCCTACCTCACCGGTCGCGGGCATGAACGAGGTGATCTCGCCGACCGTCTGGTCGAGAATCCAGGACAGCGCGAAACCGAAGATCAGCCCCAACAGAATCGAGACGCGGGCGAGGAAGCCGCGTAAGGACAGGGCGGCGATGATGACGAAGGTCATCGTGGCCAGCGCGACCCACTGGTCCTGTGGCCAGTAGATATCAGCGACCACCGGCGCGAGGTTGAATCCGATCAACATGACCACCGCGCCGGTGACTGCCGGCGGAAGGATCTTGTTGATCACTCGGGCCCCGGCGTAGTGGATGATCACACCCACGATGGCCAGGACCACTCCGGCGATCAGGATCGAGCCGACCACATCCCCGCTGTCGCCGCCGCCGGCCCGGATCGCGATCACGCCGCCGACAAAGGACGCGCTGGTACCCAGATAGCTGGGCACCTTTCCCTGCACGATCAGCAGGAAGATGATCGTCGCGATACCACTCATCATGATTGCGAGGTTCGGGTCCAGCCCCATGATGATCGGGAAGACGAAGGTCGCGCCGAACATGGCCACCACGTGCTGCGCGCCGATGCCGGTGGTCCGTCCCCAGGTCAACCGTTCGTCGGGGGCGACCGCTTCTCCGATCGGAGGGGTCTTCCCGTCGCCGTAGAGCTTCCAACTGAACGCCATTCAGAGCCTCCCGTACGAGGGGTAACACAAGGAAAGGATTCTCGACGATGCCGATCATCGGCGTGCAGTGTGACGCCCCAGTAGCCGCTTGTGAAGGGCAAGGGCGTGTGCACCGCGCGTACGCCGCTCGCCGGATGGATCAGGCCAGGCCGTGCACCTCCACGACGTGGAAAGCCAACTGAACATTGAGCCGCAGTGCAGGGTCGGTCATGAATGGACCCAGCAGCCGTTCCAACTTCCCGATCCGGTAACGCAGGGTGTTGTAGTGGAAGTGCAGGGTCCGGGCTGCCTCGGCCACGTTCAGGTTGGCATCCAGCAGCACCTTCAGCGTCTCGACCAGGTCCGTGTGCTCTGCAGATCCTCCTGGGGCCAGCGGGCCGAGCACCTCCTCGAGATAGGCACGAAGTTCCCCGGAGTCCGGGATGAGAGACAACAGTCGCAGCACCCCGAGTGAGTCGAAGGAGGTCACCGCCGCCTCCTTCTGGGTTTGCAGCCCTACCTGGGCCGCCCGCCGAGCCTGGGAGTATGCGGCTGGCAGCGCCGACAACGAGGCCACATCCCGGCTGATTCCGGTGCTGACCGATTGCTTGGAACTGTGCCGGTCGCTCAGCACCCGAGCGCCAATCGAGGTGATCAGGTCCGCGGCCGCCGACACCGGCGACTCCAGCGGGCGAGCCGCGACCTGGTCCGAGGACTGTCCGACCGGCAGCAGCGTGATCACCTGATCGGAGACGACCACGACTGCTGCACCGGCGACTCGGGCATCCAGAGCCGCGCGCCACCTGGCCGCGAAACGCTCCAGGTCATCGTGCCTGCTGCGGGGCGACTGCTCGGGCATCGGTGCCACGTTGGTCACGGTGAGCACCAGCGATCCCCGCACGTTCCAGCCGAACCAGCGGGCTTGGTCCAGCACACGTTCCAGGTCGTCGATCCGCCCCTCGACGAGGTCGCGGACGAGGTCACTCTGATACCTCGCCTCGACGGCGGTGACCGCAAGCTTCTGGGTGATGGTCAGAGCGGCAAGATTAGCGGCGCGTTCGAGGATCGTGATCGTGTCCGGTGCGTATCCGGAGTCCTGGCGTACAGCGACCAGCCAGCCGTGGTCGAACTCCCCGGCGACGATGGGTACGACGATCGCAGTGCCGCCGGCCTCCAGTTCGAGGACCTGATGAGCCTGCGGATCGGCTTTGATCAGTTCGGCCAGGCCGGTCGCCTGGTCCACATCGGGCCCGGCCTGGGCAAGGACGGCGCCCTCGCGTCCCACCACGATGACCGCGGCCGGGGACAACAGCATCGCCGCCTTCGCCGTGACTTCGTCCAGCCCGCCCCCTGCCAGAACAGTGGCGACAATGGCGCGGTGGACCTCATCGGAATGGGCCAGCGCGGCGGCCTGCTTGTTGAGAATCTCGGTCAGGACCTGGTTCAGGATGTCGTCGAAGCCCACATCGTCCGGTAGCAGGATCACCGGAAAGCCTCGCCGGTCGGCTTCGGCGAGCATCCCCTCCGGCAGCTCATCGACGTAACGAGCCAACTTGATCGCGAAGGCAGCCAGTCCTCGGTCGTCCAGGTCAGCGATCAACTGGATCAAGCTCGACGGTCTGTGCCGCAGCGGATAGCCAGTGGTGAGAATCAACTCATCGGGTTTCACCCAGGGCAGAATGTCAGGCACTTCCATGACGTTGAGCCGACGGACCATCCGGTCTGCCCCCGAGGCACCCGCGACCAGCCGGGCGGTGCCGAGACTGGACAGCGACAGCACGTCGGCCACCGAGATGCCCGAAACTGCAGCCCATCCAGGAAGGCTGCTGGGCGGCGCAGGACGCCCGGCCGCCGCGCCCGCGGGCAAGTATTCTGGCATTTACCACCCGAACATCTTCTGGATCTTGGCAGCTTTGACCATACGCTGTTGATGTTGCCGAGACTAGTTTCGCATTCAATGAGTACGATCGAGGCCCTTGACCGGGCCGATTCGGGGACCGTATCCGTCGAGCCGCTGATCGGGCCGGCAGCGGCCACGCCGGCGGTGGCCAGCATCGGGATAGCTGATCTACTGCGCGGGCCGCTGCGGCCGGCCTCGGTGATCTCGATCTTTCCGACCGCGATCTATCTGCGCACCGAGCCGCTGCTCTATCCCGATCGCCACCTTGCCCTCGTCGCCCCCCGGCGCACGTCCGGGGTCGTCGCCATCCTGACCAGCGACGCCAGCCGGCTCCCACTCGGGGCGATCCTGCACCGTCCCGCCACGCATCGGCCGCTGATCAGCAGCCGCGGCCCGCTGAAGGCATTCCTCGGCGAAGGCCGGATCACCGTCGGTCCGCTGACAGTGCGCGCGTCCGGATGGTGGGACCCGCGCCCCCGGATGCCCTCCCCCACCCCGGCGCTGCTGCCCGAGGGCATGCGGGAGCTGCGATCCGCGGTGAGTGAACGACTGCAC
>JALZDV010000290.1 GCA_030862345.1 Actinomycetota bacterium
CCTACGCGGTCGCAGCGCTGGATCTTCCAGAAGCTCAGGGCCAGACATTGTTTCTCGGCGGCCCAGAGCCGGTGACGTGGCGAGATGCCGTATCCGCCTTCGAGCGTGCTCTGGGCCGTGAAGTACCGGTGCGCATGGTCGAGCCCGGCGCACCGATTCCTGGCCTGCCCGAAGTGATCAGCCCGTTGCTGGCTGCTCTTGACACCTACGACTCGCCGATGGATATGACGCAGCTGGCCAGCCAGTACGGAGTTAAGCCGACCACACTCGGCGACTTCGTCCACGGCTTCGTCACGACCACTCAACCGCCGGGCGGGCCATGATCATGAGCGGCCCGGTCTCTCTTCTGAGTCTGATGCCTCTGACGATGTCCGGTAGGCCCAGGTTCGTTTCTAGACTATCCCCGGAGGCTCACCTCGCCCAGCGGCCGGGACGGCGGCCAGCAAATGCAGGATGACGGAGTTCGCCTCGGCGGAGCACGCGACGTCTAGCCAGCGACCGGCGCGAGCGGTTGACTGTCCCGGCCGAGCCGATCCGCTGGCCGCGGCATCCGTGGCCGTGCAGTAGACGGAAGGAGAACGAGCGTGCTGTTCCACATCGAGCAGGTCCACACCCGGAGAACTGTCCCTACGGCAGCGGGGGCTCGCGGTCCCTGCACGACGCCTCGGTGGACGGGGTCGACGTGAAGGCCGTCTACGGCTCCTTCATGGAGCACACGATCTACCTTGTCGTGGAGGCTGACGACATCGAGCAGCTCAACAGATTTCTCCTCCCGGGAATGAAGATGTCGACCGCCAGGATCACGCCCGTGAGCGAGCGGCCGATGCCGGTCGCGGGCGGAGTTGGCGTGGCTTGAACACATGGCTGGCAGACCAGACCTAAGCGCGCTATCGGATTTGCCAGAGCTGGCTACGCGCGTACCGGGATCGAGTCGTACCGAGCCGAGATCGCGGCTCGGGCGGCGGGGTCGCGGATGGCGTTGGCCGCGAGCGTGCCGAGTTCGAAGAACATCTCTTCCAGCCCTCCGGGCACCATTAGTGTGAGGAACCGGCCACCGCCCTGGGCTGCGGAGATCATGTGGGCGGTACCGCGCGGGACCAGGATGTACGCGCCGGAGGTCGCCTCGATCGCCTCCTCGCCGACGGTGAAGGTGAACAAGCCGTCGAGCACGAAGAAGGACTCTTCGAAGCCGCGGTGTAGGTGCGGCACGGTCCAGGGACCCTCAGCGGTTCCCGAGAAGTCGACCAGGGCGAACGCGCCGCCAGTGTGGGCCTCGCCCCCTGCCAGGACCCGCATGGACGCGACCCCGAGATCCACCGAACGCCCCTCGCCTGGAGGGACCGTGTGTGCTTTGCCCGGCAGCAACATCGCCACCACCCCTTTCCTCTACGCCAGCGTGTGGCCTGCCAGTGACGGCGGCAATATCAGAATTTGAAGTTGTATGTGGGTGCGGCCCAGAGCACAGTGAGAGCGTGCCCGAGTACGGTCAGTTCTGCCCAATCGCCCGCAGCTCAGAACTGCTGGCGGAACGGTGGACGCCGATGATCGTGCGCAACCTCTTGAACGGCTGCCGGACCTTCACCGAGATCCGCCAAGGCGCCCCTGGCATCTCCACGGCGCTGCTGGCCCAGAGGCTCAAAAGGCTCGAGCGCTCCGGCGTCCTGGTCCGCGTCGAGAAGCCTCCGGGTCGTGGGGCAACGTACGAGTTGACCGAGATGGGTAAGGCGCTCCGACCGGTGTGCGATGCCCTCGGGCAGTGGGGGGCACGGTGGCTCGAGATAGAGCCCCGGCACCTCGACCCGGCATACATCTTGTGGGCCACACTCAAGCTGGTGGACGTCGAGCACATCCCCAGCGGGACCACGACCGTACGGTTCCAACTGCACGACCGCCCCGCCGACAGCTACTGGATGCTGCTGCGAGGCCCACAGCCCGAGCTGTGCACCCGTAGCATCGGATACGTCGAGGACCTGGTGTGCCACAGCAACAGCCAGACCCTCGTCGACCTGCACCTGCGACAAACGACGTACGTCGCGGCGCTGCGGTCCGGTCAGCTCAGGCTCGACGGACGACCTTCACTGGCCAGGAAGTTCCCCACGTGGTTTAAGACCAGCCCCTTCGCCGACTACTTGCCCGAACCTGGCGTCGGACGCCGAGACGAACTGCACTGACCAAGAGCCGTTCGGTGCCCCAGCGCCTCGCCACAGTTGATCGATCATCCCACAATCGGCGGCATCCCCAGTTCCGTGGACGAGCCTCACGCCAGGGAAGCTAGGTCTTCGGTAGGCCAGGCAAACGCCTGTAACGGTCTCTCGAACTGCATTGCCTCAGCCAATATCTGGCAGGCCGGAGTTCATGGCGATCTGCAGGTGGAGGGGCTTCTCCTGACGGACCTCGTCAAATTCGTCGCGGGCTCATTGAACCGCAATTCGCTCGGCCCTTGACCGCCCCGGCCCTCAGGCTCGGGTCGCCGCGGCTAGCAGCTGGTTGCGGGCCGCCAGGATCGGCACCTCCACGTTGCACAGCACCGCGACCGACAGGTCCGCCTCCGGCAGCCGCTGTGCGATCGCGGCCACACCCGGATCACCGCCGTCGTGCCCGAAGCA
>JALZDV010000303.1 GCA_030862345.1 Actinomycetota bacterium
GTATCCTGCGGATCGTGCCTGTACCAGTGGACGTGTCGCGCAGCGAGCGCGGGACGCGACGCGGGGACCTCGGGCCGCGATCCGCCGGCCCCGCCTCGGCGCGGGGGTGGGCTGGGGTGGGCGCAGTCCCCGACACTGCTTCACCCACCGCCTGCGGCGAGCTGCGGAAGCCCGGGGCTGACCGGCGACCAATCATCTACCGACTCGCCCACGCATGATCAAACCTCAACAGCGATCACGAGTCGACTTCCGGATCCCGAGCCTTCCCAGCCGGGAAGCGGAGCGCTACGGTCACCGAGGATGGTGGTGGCCCGGGTTTGACGGCGACCCCCGACGGTCACCGCTGCGGAGGTAACGACGGTCACCGCTGCGGAGGTAACAAGGAATGCGCGACGAGACGATCCCCGTACCCGGAATCGGACGGATACCCGATCCGCATCCGACGGACACCCCGGCGCATGGCGACCTGACCCCCGACCTGATCGCGACCAGCTGGTGGACTGACGACATGGTCGGACGGGCCGGCATCCCGATCGTCGAAGTCCCGTTCGTCTCGGTCGGCGGGGGCATCGGCTCGTTCGTCACCGTCGACTACCTGCGGATCTGTGGCGTGCCGACCTCGGCGATCAAGGTGTTCACCCAGCTCAACTCGCCGTGGGAGAGCTACGAGTACCTCACCCGGGTCTCGCAGATCCCGCGCGACGAGGTTCTTCGATCGGACTCAGCGTCCACTCCGGATAACATCTGGGGCTTCCCCAGCTACGCCGTCCGCCAGGCGTTTGGGGGGAAGTCGCTGCGCAAGTTCGTCGAGCCGTTGTTTCAGGTACTCGTCGAGCCGATCTTCACCGACTACTTCACGCCGAAGGCCGGCCAGGTGTTCACCGCGATGGAGAAGGAGCACGACCGGATCCGCTACGCTGAGTGCGTCGTGCGCGGGCAGGTCCGCATGGTGCGCCGGCGGGTCAACGGCGGGTACTTCACGATCCTCACCCCGCCGGACGGCGCCGCCCCGACCGCGCGCATCGCCTTCCGGAGTCGGTTCGTGCACGTGGCGGTCGGCTACCCGGGGTTGAAGTTCCTGCCCGACCTGCAGCGCTATCGCGAGGAGCATCGCGACTTCGGCACGGTCGTCAACGCCTACGAGCCGCACGAGCAGATCTACCAGCGGCTGCGCGCCCAGCCCGGCACGGTGCTCGTGCGCGGCGGCGGGATCGTCGCCTCGCGGGTGCTGCAGCGGCTGATGGACGATCGGGCCAACTACGGGCTGCAGACTCGGATCGAGCACGTGCTCCGAACGTTCATCAGGAAGGCGCACGGCCCGCACGTCTGGATGCGGCGCAAGGGCGGCGACGGGTGGGCGTACCAGGGTTTCAACTATCCCAAGTCGGTGTGGGGCGGGCAGCTCAAGTATCGGGTGCGCAAGCTGGAGGGTGAGGACCGTGCCGACCTGTACAAGGTCTTCGGTGGCACCAACACCCCGAAACGCAAGCTCTGGCAGAAGCAGATGGCCCAGGGCCGGCGCGAGGGCTGGTACGTCCCGTTCCAGGGCGAGATCGACTCGATGGTCCCGGGACCCGGCGGGTCGGTGAACGTCAAGTTGAACACCGAGCGGGGGATGCAGGAACGCCAGTACATCGCCATCATCGACTGCACCGGGCTGGAGGCCGACATTCGTGAGCACCGGGTGCTCGCCGACCTGCTCGACCATGGCGGCGCGGGGCGAAACCCGCTGGGTCGCCTCGACGTGGAGCCCCACTTCGAGGTGCGTGGTACCCGCAGCGAACCCGGGCGGATGTACGCCTCGGGCAGCGCGACACTCGGCGGCTACTTCCCAGGCGTCGACACGTTCCTCGGGCTGCAGATCGCCGCCCAGGAGATCGTGGACGACCTCGCGAAGCAGGGGTTCTGCAAGAAGCTCGGCGTCGCCCGCTCGACGAGCCAATGGCTCAAGTGGGCCCGCGGAAAGAAGATCTGACGTGCTTCCAACGATGAACGGCCGGATCCAGACGCGGATCTT
Organism: Actinomycetota bacterium; assembly: GCA_030862345.1. GTDB lineage: Bacteria > Actinomycetota > Actinomycetes > Mycobacteriales > Geodermatophilaceae > JACCQS01. The sequence continues at coordinate 2,018 of JALZDV010000303.1, forward strand.
CCTGTTGGTGGTGGTCGGCGGCGTATGGACGTTGTTGATCACGCCGATCCTGCCGGGGGTGACCGACTTGGCGCACGGCTACCGCAGCACGTTCATCATCTTGCTGACCGTGATCGTGCTGGGGATCGGGTGGGAGTTCGTCTACCACTTCCTGCAGCAGTTCAGGTGGGAGAAGGACTGGCCGACGTTCTTCGGGTTGATCACGGCGATCAACGAGGGCGCGTTGGTGTGGCTGTTGTTGGAGCTGGAGGTGATCCCTGGCTCGCCGAAGGTCACGCTGGCGGGGTTCCTGGTCATGTTCATCACGGTCTGGTTGGTGGTATGGCTGGTGGCGAACGGGCCGATGCGCGTGCCGTTCATCCACTGGCGTTTCCGCGGCGGGAGGCTGGTCTAGATGACGGCGCACGAGGAGGAGCTGATGGCAGCCGGTCTTCAGCCCGCGTTGTCGGAGCCGCCGCCGGGCGGCGCGCCGGGTCTCGACGCGATGCGGGCCGTGGTCGCCTCGGGGGCCGGGGTCGTGACCCGCTTCCCGGGGATCCTGTGCCTGGCGGTGGCGCCTCGCGACCGCACCGACGGCGTCGTCCTGACCCGGCTGCTGCAGCTCTGCGGCGCGACCTCGGACCGTCTGCCGGTGGCTCCGGGCCGGCTGCTGGCCCGCCGGCTGGCCGGGTGGCTGGCCTCTGACGACGGGCCGGCTGACCCACCCGGATTCGGCACGGTCGCGCAGACCGACGACGGCCTCGCGGCGTTCCTCTGTGGCCCGGTGACCCTTGTGGTGCCCGGCTCGGGCACCCGGCTGTCCGGCACTGACGCCGCAGCCTGGACCGACCGGCTGATCGGCCGGCCGAACGCCGTGGTTCTGGCGCTGACCGGCACTGACTTGACCAACGCGTCGACCGGGTCCGACCCGACGAGTGCCGTGCTGGACCTGCGCGTCGGTGCCGTGCCGGGCAGCGGCGTGCTGCTGTCCGCCGGTAAGCCGCAGGGTGGTGAGTTGTGGACCGCGGAGGCGGGGGCAGCGACGGCGTACCA
>JALZDV010000312.1 GCA_030862345.1 Actinomycetota bacterium
CCCCAGTACGCAGCGGCAGTTGACGCAGTTGGGCGCTTCGCACTCTGTGCAGGACGTAACCTGGAAGAGGATCTCGGCGCAGATGTTGCCACCGGTGGGATCCACCAGGCACTTGCCGTAGCCGCCCGCGGGACCGCACGTCTGTGTCCGGTCGAGACACCAGTTCTTGCCGGCACAGACGTTGACCGGAGGCGCCGGTTCGCTCTCCTGGTTCGGTCGCTTCTTCTTTTTCTTGTTCTTGCGCTTGGATTTGCTGGCCGCGGTGGCCTCGTCCGCTAGAAGGGCGCCACCGGCGGTGACAGCGGCCGCGCCGGCCACCAGGCCGCGGAGTGCTTGGCGACGAGTCATGCCACTACCAAAGAGCCGGGCTACCGAGTCGAACGTGAACGTGTCCATGTTCGCTGTCTCCTGCCGCCGCTGGCGAGCTACTTTGTCGCACCGCCCCGAGCTGTCCTGGGGCTGCCTCTTTTCCAGCAAGAGCTTCAGCGGCGGACAGCCAAGCCGTGGACAGCAAGACTGTCAATTCAGGAACAGGGCGCATCAACGTGATGCGTGAACGACGAGGGCGAGGCACGGTCACGCGCAGCGATGCGGGCCGGCGATGGGATTTGCAGAGGACTTGACACCCCTGTAGCGGGCCGAAGCAGCCTGCGCTATGATCGCGTGCCCGGAAATGTCGGGATCGGCGGCGCCAGAACCGCCGTTGTGGGTGGGTCAGCGGTGACCCCCCATTCGCCGCGTAGGGTTTAGGAAACGGAGGCAACGATGAACCGTTTCGTCAGGCTGGTAACGTTGCTAGCCATTGCGGTCGCCGCAAGCGTTGGCTTCGGTGCCCCGGCACTTGGTCAAGACGATGGAGGGCGCGGAGACCTGCGCTTCATCGTCGTCAGCCACGGCCAGGCCTCGGATCCGTTCTGGTCGGTAGTCCAGAACGGCGTGAATCAAGCAGCCGAGGATATGGGGGTTCAGGTCGAATATCAGGCCCCTGACACCTTCGACATGGTGGCCATGTCGCAGCTGATCGACGGCGCCGTCGCTGCCAACCCGGACGGGCTCGTCGTCTCGATCCCCGACCCCGACGCGCTGGGTGACTCGATCCAGGCCGCCGTCGACGCCGGTATCCCGGTCATCTCGATGAACTCGGGCAGCGACGTCGCCGCCGATTTCGGTCTCTTGACCCACGTCGGCCAGACCGAGTACGAGGCCGGCCTGGGCGCCGGGCAGCGGATGGGCGAGGCAGGCGTGACCAACGCGATCTGCGTCAACCAGGAAGTCGGCAACGTTGCCCTCGACGAGCGCTGCCGCGGCTTCACCGACGGATTGGGCGAGGCAGGGGGCACCGTCGAAGTAGTAGAGACCGACCTCAATAACCCGGCCGAAGCGCAGTCACGGATTGAAGCCGCGTTGAGCGCCAACCCTGACATCAATGGCGTCCTCACGCTGGGTCCGACCGGCGCCGCGCCGGCGCTCGAAGCGCTGCGCAGCACGAATCAGCTCGGCACGATTCAGCTCGCTACCTTCGACCTCTCTCCCGACGTCCTGGAGGCGATCGCGGCCGGCGACATGCTCTTCGCCATCGATCAGCAGCAATATCTGCAAGGGTACCTGCCGATCGTGCTGCTGACCCTCAACGCGACCAACCTGAACACGATCGCCAACCCGGTGCTGATGACCGGACCTGGCTTCGTGACGCAGGAGAATGCCGAGCGGATCATCGAGCTGTCGGCGGCCGGCACGCGCTAGATCACAACCTTCACCTCTCCGCCGGCCCTCACCCCCAAACCGCCACCCGCTGCTCGGGTACCCGGCCCGTCGAAGACAGGAGCGGGGGCTTCCGGCTCCCTTCTCCCCACGTACGGGGAGAAGGGCGGGGGATGAGGGGCGGTCATGGGTGAAGAGGGGGAAGCGTCATGCACGTGACGCATGCGGCCGAGGTTCGCCCGGGGTCCGAAGCCGACGAGCGGGTGGCACAGACCAGCCGCGTGCGCCGCCTGCTGGTGCGGCCGGAGGTGGGCGCCGCAGCCGGAGCGATTGGCGTCTGGATTTTCTTCGCGTTCGCCGCCGGCAACCGCGGGTTCCTGTCGGCGCGGGGGACGGCGAACTACCTCGAGGTTGCCGCGCAGCTCGGCATCCTCGCCGTCGCCGTCGCATTGCTGATGATCGGCGGCGAGTTCGACCTGTCGATCGGCTCGATGATCGGCGCCTGCGGCATCATCTTTGCGCTGCTCAGCATCGAGTTCGGCTGGAGCGTCTGGCTGGCGATGCTGGTCTCGCTCGCCTTCGCCGTCCTGCTGGGCGTCTTCAACGGCTACCTCGTGCTGCGCACCAGCTTGCCCTCGTTCATCATCACCCTCGGCACGTTGTTGATGATCCGCGGCGTGACGATCGGTATCACGCGGCAGACAACGGGGCGGACGGTCGTCAGCGGGCTCGACGACGCACCCGGCTACGAGACCATCCGCACCATTTTCGCGAGCGACGTGA
>JALZDV010000336.1 GCA_030862345.1 Actinomycetota bacterium
GTGCTGCTCCTGGCCTTGATCACCCCAGCGGCAGCAGCCCAGCCCAAGGCTGAGTGCGCGGATCGGATCGACAACGATGGCGACGGATTTGTTGACTACTCCCGCAAGGGAGGCGACCCGGACTGCACGTCTCGAAAGGACACGACGGAAGGGTACGTGTTCAAATGTACGGACGCCGACGGTGACGGGACATTAGAGACGCCTCCTCCACTCCCCAACGCAGCAGGCCGTTGTGACTTTTTCACCGGAGAAGTCTCCCTCAGAGAGTGCACCACCAACTTCTATGACCTCAACGGCATCGTTGTGGACGGCTGCGAGTACGGGCCCATAACAGCCACGGGTCCGGAGGTGTGTGACGGAATCGATAACGACGCCGACGGTGCAGTCGATGAGGGGATTACCCCCCCGGAGGTGGCCAACGGCTTCGTCTCATGCCGAGAAGGGGCCTTCGTCGTGACCTGCGATCCCGGCTTCGTCGACGCGAACTCTGAACTGTCAGACGGCTGCGAGGCCATTGAACCCGAGGCCTCACCATGACCTCCCCAACAGTGCCGGCGATCCGAACAAGCTGTTGTGTCTACTGGGGACTGTCCGCAGCCAGGGCCACGGGACGTCTACCGCTCGACGTGCCCTCAGTAGCGACGTCGGCTAGATGTCGTAGTACAACGCGAACTCGTGCGGATGCGGGCGCAGCCGGATCGGGTCGATCTCGAACTCGCGCTTGTAGTCGATCCAGGTCGCAATCAGGTCAGGGGTGAACACGCCACCGTCGAGTAGGAACTCGTGATCATCCTCGAGGGTGTCCAGAACGGCGTCCAGGGAGGCCGGGACCTTGGCGATGTTGAGGGCCTCCTCGGGGGGAAGTTCGTAGAGGTCCTTGTCGATCGGAGCCGGCGGCTCGATCTTGTTCTTCACCCCGTCCAGCCCGGCCAGCAACATGGCCGAGAACGCGAGGTAAGGGTTCGCCGATGGGTCCGGTACCCGGAACTCGATGCGCTTGGCCTTGGGGTTGTCACCGGAGATCGGGATCCGGCAGCAGGCCGAACGGTTCCGGGCGGAGTAGACCAGGTTGATCGGCGCCTCGTAACCGGGGACCAGCCGGTGGTAGCTGTTGACCGTCGGGTTGGTGAAGGCCAGCAGGGACGGCGCATGGTGCAACAGGCCGCCGATGTAGTGCCGGGCCAGATCGGACAGGCCGCCGTACCCGGTCTCGGCGGCGAACAGTGGATCGTCGCCCTGCCACAGGCTCTGGTGGCAGTGCATGCCCGAGCCGTTGTCCCCGTACAGCGGTTTCGGCATGAACGTCGCCGACTTGCCATGCGCGAGGGCGGTGTTCTTGACGACGTACTTGAACAGCATCAGTGAATCGGCGGCGCGTAGCAGCGTGTCGAACCGGTAGTTGATCTCGGCCTGTCCGCTGCCGCCCACTTCGTGGTGCCCACGTTCCAGCTGAAGCCCGGACGAGGTGAGGTTCGACATCATGTCCGAGCGCAGGTCGCTGTAGTGGTCGTAGGGCTCGACCGGGAAGTACCCACCCTTGAGACGCGACTTGTAACCGAGGTTCGCCGAGCCGTCGGCGTTGAGCTCTGCCCCGGAGTTCCAGGCACCTTCGACCGAATCGAGGAAGTAGTAGCCGGAGTTCGCCGTCGTGTCGTGGCGGACCGAGTCGAAGATGTAGAACTCGGCCTCCGGGCCGAAGTACGCCGTGTCGGCGATCCCGCTCGAGGCGAGGTAGGCCTCGGCCTTCTTCGCGACGTTGCGGGGGTCACGGCTGTACGGCTCGCGGGTGATCGGGTCATGGATGAAGAAGTTGACGTTCAGTGTCTTGTGCTTGCGAAACGGGTCCACAAACGCGCTGCTGGCATCGGGGAGCAGCAGCATGTCTGACTCGTTGATCGCCTGGAATCCGCGGATGGAGGATCCGTCGAACCCCAGCCCGTCAGCGAAGGTCGGCTCGCCGAAGATGGATGCCGGGATCGTGAAGTGCTGCATGACGCCGGGAAGGTCGCAGAATCGGACATCGACGTACTCGATATCGTTGTCGCCGATGAACTTGACGACCTGATCGGGGCTTTCGAACATCTGGTTCCTCACCTCGCTCTAGGGCTTCGACGCGACGCTAGGCAGAGGGGATTGCCTCGTGGTGTCCCCGGTGTTTCAGCCGGGTAACGCCAGCGTTCGGGTGACGCCTCACCCGCCGCGGCGACGGATGGCACGCTGGCTGACTGTCATGGCCGCGCCCTTGGGCAGTGGGCCCTGCGGGATCGGCATCTTGTTCTGGCCGGACCCCCCGACACCGCCCAGCGCAGACAGCTTGCGCTTCATCGCGTTGACCTCGCCGGCGCTGATGTTGCGCGGCAGTTTCATCACATGCGTCGACAGCTTCTTGAGCGGGACCTGACCCTCGGAGTCACCGATGACGATGTCGTAGATCGGCACGTCCCCGGCGATGCGGGCCAGCTTCTTCTTCTCCTGCGCGATCAGGCTTTTCACCCGGTGCGGAACGCCCTCCCCGACGAGCAGGAAACCGGGGCGTCCGAGCACCCGGTGGATGGCGTCCATCGAGGTCGTACCCGCGACGCCCGCTTCGACCTCCCATTGTCCGCGCATGCCCTCCAGCACCCAGGCCGCTGCACCGGGTTGCCCCTCGACCTGGCCGAAGGCTGCCTTCTGCGCCCTGCGCCCGAAGACGATCAACGCGACCAGGACGCCCAACATGATGGCGAAGGGCAACATCACGAAGACGTTCAGGAACAGGATCGACGGGACAAGGACGACAGTGACGGTCAGGATGAAGACCAGGAGCATGACCCAGGGCAGCTTGGGGTCGCGTTGCTTGGTCATTTTGTAGCCCTGAATGATCGTCTTGATCTTTCCCTGGCCCCTGGCCGCCTTCTTGGCCGCCTTGGCCTCGCGCTTGGCCGCCCGTCCGGTCAGCGGGGCCGCCTTGCTGGGGCGAGCGGAGGCAGAACTGCGGCGGGTCGACGAGTCGGTGGGAGGTGCCTTAGCCATGTCGGTCAGGATACGGCGACGATGCTGGGCGGCACGTCGCCGGCGCTGCGCGATGTCCGCTGCTCGATCGCCTGCTCGTAGAGCCGTCCGGCGCGGTAGGAGGAGCGGACCAGCGGACCGGCGAGCACCCCCGCGAAGCCAATCTGCTGCGCCTGGGCCTGCAGGCTTACGAACTCGTCCGGGTGCACCCAGCGATCGACCGGATGGTGGCGAAGCGAGGGGCGCAGGTACTGGGTGATCGTGAGCAGGTCGCAGCCGGCGTCGTGGAGCCGTTGCATGGTGTCGACGACCTCGTCGATCTCTTCGCCCATGCCCAGGATCAGGTTGGACTTGGTGACCAGACCGTCGGCGCGGGCCGCGGTGATCACCGAAAGGGAACGGTCGAAGCGGAACCCCGGTCGGATTCGGCGGAAGATCCGCGGGACGGTCTCCACGTTGTGCGCTAGCACCTCGGGCCGTGCGCTGAACACCTCGGCCAGCTGGTCGGGTTTGGCATCGAAGTCGGGGATCAACAGCTCGACGCCGCACCCGGGCACGGCCGCGTGGATCCGACGGACGGTCTCCGCGTAGAGCCAGGCGCCCCCGTCGGGTAGGTCATCGCGAGCGACTCCGGTGACCGTGGCGTAGCGCAATTGCATCGCCGCGACACTCTCGGCGACCCGGCGTGGCTCATCGGCATCGAAGCCCGCCGGCTTTCCGGTGTCGATCTGGCAGAAATCGCAGCGGCGGGTGCATTGGTCGCCGCCGATCAGGAAGGTTGCCTCACGGTCTTCCCAGCACTCGAAGATGTTCGGGCAACCCGCCGCCTCGCAGACCGTGTGCAGTCCCTCGGTCTTGACCAGCGACTTCAGCTGTTGGTACTCCGGCCCGGTACGCAGTCGGGTCTTGATCCACGGCGGCTTACGTTCGATCGGGGTCTGGGCGTTTCGTACCTCCAGACGCAACATCCGGCGACCGTCGGGTTCCACGCTCGGCGAAGCAGTCATTGAAAGAACCCTACGCCGGAAACCCGACGCCCCGTTGCCGTTGTCGACCTAGGAACCCTTGGGCCTCTTGGTCGGCTCCTTGGCTGCGTGCTTGGCCGCTTCTTGCCCGTTCGGACTGTCGTCATTGTCGTTGGTCGCGCCGGTAGCGTCGGTCACGCCGGCCGCGTCGGTCATCTCGGACCAGGTTTCTTCATGTGCCGCCGGGGAACCACCGACCGCCGTACTGGTCTCCGGCGCGGAGTCGTCGAGCGTTGCATGCAGCGGACCCGCATCGTCGGATCGGACTGCCGGGTAGTCGTCGGCATTCTCGGCGATACTGGCGTCGGGGTCAGCGGGGACACCGGGATAGGGATCGTCGGTGGCCAAAGTAGCCGGCGTGGCCGACTCCTCGATAGCTGGCGTGGCCGACTCCTCGCTGGCTGGCGCGGCCGACTCCTGGCTGGCCGTGCTGGGGTGCGGGTCCTCGGTGTAACCACGAACGGGGGAGTCTGATGGAGCACCCCACAGGTCGTCGTCGGTCTTGGCCCGGTTCCTGGCGACAACGGCCCCGACTACGCCGACGATCGCCAGCAGGAACGGCCAACGGCGGCGCTTCTTCTTCGATCCGGAGCCCGCCGAGCGCTCGGCTGCCTTGGCCTCGGCGATCGCCGCCTTGGCGTCCTTTCGGGCGCCCACGGCGGTCTTCTTGGCCCGCTTGGCATTCCGCTTGGCCCGCTTGGCGGTCTTCTTGGCGCTGCGGCGGCCGGCGTCGGCGATGTCGGCCCGCTTGGACTCGGCCTGCTCGCGCGCGGCGGTGAGCCGTTCCTCAGCCTGCTCGCGAGCCGTGTCGATGCCCTTGACGATGGCGCCCCGGGTTGCCTCGACCCGAGGAGCGATCGCCTCCCGGGCCGCCTCGACGCGTGGGGACACCGCACCACGAGCCGCCTCGACCCGCGGGGCAAGCGCCTCCGCCGCAGCTTTGGTCGCCTCGTTCGCCGCGGCACGGACGTGACTGAGTCCCTCGGACAGTTCCTCGCCGATGACCTGTCCTCGACTCTTCCTTCCGAACACGCTCCACCTCCGAGTGAGACAACGTTGAGCACCATCCTGCCCTGTCCGCCCAACGAAGACGACAGGCCTACCCCCGGCCAACGCGGCGGTCAGCTTGCACTTACGGTGTCGGTGACCCGGGCTCGGTATAGTCGTCGTCGTGCGGCGGTTCTCGCAACTTCGGAGGCCGTGCTGAGCCCACGGTCCTTGTGACCAGCCCAGCACGGCAGCCCCTCCACGCGAGGGGCTTTTTGCTGCCCGGACACATCAGCGAGGAGCTGTCACGATGAGCGAGGTTAGGGTCGTCCCCCCGTCGCCCGAGCCCACGAACCAGCCTGACCCGGAAACACCACCACATCGCTACACCGCTGCACTGGCAGGTCGGATCGAACAGAGTTGGCAGGATCGCTGGGCCAGCGAGGGGACGTTCCAGGTGCCGAACCCGGTCGGTGATCTGTCCGAGGGATTCGATCAGTGGGCGAACCAGCGCCGGAAGCTGTTCGTCATGGACATGTTTCCCTACCCATCGGGCGAGGGCCTGCACGTCGGGCACCCGCTGGGCTACATCGGGACCGACGTCTACTCGCGCTACATGCGGATGATCGGACACAACGTCCTACGCACCATGGGATTCGATGCCTTTGGCTTGCCCGCCGAGCAGTATGCCGTCGAGACCGGACAGCACCCCCGGGTCACCACCGAGCAGAACATCGTCACCATCCGGCGGCAACTGCGCCGCCTTGGCCTCGACCATGACAGCCGCCGCTCGGTGGCCACGATGGATCCTGGGTACTACAAGTGGACCCAGTGGATCTTCAAGCAGATCTTCGCGTCCTTCTACGACGAGGAGGCCCAGCGGGCGCGCCCGATCGAGGCGCTTGCAGCCGAACTGGACGCGGGCATCCGGCAGCCGGCGCATGGCACGAATCCGTACGGTGCGGACTGGTCGCAACTGTCCCCCCGTCAACGGCATGCGGTGGTTGACGCCCACCGGTTGGCCTATGTCAGCGAGGCACCGGTCAACTGGTGCCCCGGCCTGGGAACGGTCCTGTCCAACGAGGAGGTCACCGCCGACGGCCGGAGTGAGCGTGGGAACTTCCCGGTGTTCCGGCGCCCGCTCAGGCAGTGGATGATGCGAATCACGGCGTACGCCGAGCGGCTGCTGGCCGATCTGGACCGGCTGGAGTGGCCGGAGTCGATCAAACTCATGCAGCGCAACTGGATCGGGCGCTCAGTCGGCGCGACCATCGCATTCGACACCGGG
>JALZDV010000229.1 GCA_030862345.1 Actinomycetota bacterium
GTCCCCGCCGGGGGAATCATGTGGTTGCCCGCGCGGCAACCAGGCGGCCTGATCCTGTTCGGGCCAGTCGTCGCCACGCAGAACCGTAATGGAGACCCGCGCGGGGAGCTCGTGGCCGCGCGGATGATGATCCGCTGCACAGTCGTTCAGACCCAGGGCAGCTAGCCATGGAGACCGTTCGCATCTCCCCGCTCTGGATCGGGCTGCTCGGTGCCTCGATCCTCTGCGACGTCGTCGCCACCGCCTATCTGAAATGGGCAGGCGACCATTTCTCCGCGAACTTCCTGCTGGCCAACATCCTGAGCGTCGCGCTCTTCGCCCCGGCCATCGTCACCTTCGGCTACGCCCTGCGTGAGGGACCAAGCTACCTGGTGACGACGCTGGTCTGGCTGGTGGGGCTGACGCTGGGCAACACGTTGGTCGGGGTGCTGGTCTTCGGCGATCCGTTCGGCATGGCTAAAGCCGCCGGCTTGGGCGCCGCGGTGCTGGCGCTGGTGCTATTGACGATCTAATGATGCCGCGGGGCGGCTCGTCGGATAGGTGCTTTCGACGGCACAGACGAGAAGCGCGACATGATGGTCCGCGATGAGGCACTGGTGGAGAGCTCGTCGGCACTCCCGCTAGCGGGGCCATCGTCCAACGCGTCAGTCACGCGTACCCCGCTGACGACCTCCTCGCTGAACTCTGCGGCGGTCAGGCTGGCGGTTGGGCGGACACGCCGGTCGCGGCGCGTGCGATGTCGAACTGACAGTAAGGAGTGGAACCGGGAGGATCGACGATGACAGTCGCCGGCACCGCACCACAAGAAAGGTTGTCTCGCTTTTCACAACAGGGCACGAAGGAATCGATGCCATCCCGACGCACAGCCTTCGCCCTGGTGCTGTTGGCGGGCTGTCTTTGGGGCACGATCGGCACGGCCTATCACCTCGCGGGACGCCTGGTCACGGTCGACGCGTTGACTGTGGTTACGCTGCGCGCTTGCGCGGGAGCCGCCCTCCTCTGGGGCTGGCTGTTGCTGACCGACCGGGCCGCGTTGCGCGTTGCGAGATCAGATCTCCCTCGGCTCATCGTCTTCGGGCTGATCAGCATCGGGCTGATGTACCTGGCCCTCTTTACCGCCTTCGATCTCACCTCGGTGGCTGTTGGTACCGTTCTCCTCTACCTGGCTCCGGCCTTCGTCACCGTTGGGGCGGCCTTCTTCCTGGACGAGCCCCTCACCCGCCGCAAGCTAACGGCGCTCGGCGCAACCTTCGTCGGGTGTCTGCTCGTCGTCGAGCTGTACCAACCGAATCACCTGGTCGGCAATGCCTTCGGCGTCGGGTGCGGCGTCGTCGCTGCGGCTGCCTATGGCTCCTACAGCCTGCTCGGCAAGCCGCTCCTGGCGCGGTACCGTGCCGTCACCGTGCTGGCCTACGCGCTGCTCCCCGGCGCAGCCGGGTTGCTCGCGGTCAAGCTCCTGTCCTCCCCGGGCACGTGGCCAGCGCCGGCGGGCGTACTCGCGATCGGTGCCTACGGGGGCATCGTGGTGACCATCGCTCCCTTCGCGCTCTACACGCTGGCGCTGCGTCACCTGCCGTCCAGCGAGGCCAGCATCGCGGCGACCTTGGAGCCGGCCGTGGCCGTCATGCTCGCCAGTGTCTTGCTTGGTGAGCGCCTCGCCCCGCTCCAGCTTCTCGGCGCTGTTGGGATTCTGGGTGGAGTGATGCTCCTCGCTTGGCCCGTTGGCGCCACTGATACAGGGACAGGAGCAGCCCGGCGGGTCAGGCACGATTTGTTACCAGATCGCTCGATGCTTCGGGTAATCACTGCAGCGGGTTCGCACTGGCGTCTCCGCCTCGCCGCTGTGCTCGTCCGGAAGGCTGCCTGAACGCCGGTCTTCCTCAACGCGTTACGGACTTGGGCGCCGTGGTCCTCGCTCTGGTGCTGCTCACCGTCTGACGCGCACGCGGTCGTGCCCCGAGCGCCTGCGCCATCGCGAGTCCAGCGGCACCGCATGGCGACTGTCCTGGCTGCCTATCTGCTACTCGGCACCCTTCTCCTCATTGCCCTGAAGCTGATCGTCGCGCCGTGGACCTGGCCCGCCCCCAGGGAAGCCCTGACGATCGGACTCTACACGGGCGTGATGACAACGCTGGTGCCGATCACGCTCTTCACGTTCGGACTGAGCCGGCTGCCATCCAGCGACGCCACGATCCTGCTCACGTTCGAGCCGGTGGTGGCCTTTGTTCTCGCTGCCGTGGTTCTCGGGGAGTCACTCGACGCCGGCCAATGGTTAGGGGCAACGGCGGTTCTCGGCGGCGTTGTGCTCCTCACGAGCCACAGTCGAGCGCCTTTCCGCACCGGCATTGTGAGGCGGCTTCGTTCACAATCTGTCCCACGATGATGGTGGCCGAACGGCAGGATAGGCTGCGGACTGCGAGTCACGCATCAGCCGACGTGACGCTTCCTCCGCCGGATACCCGACGGAGCGCGGCGTGACGGCTGCCTAAGTCTTGACGCCAGGCGCAGCGCACCGTCGCGTTGTGCCGGGTACTGGCCACTAGACCGACCGGGCC
>JALZDV010000341.1 GCA_030862345.1 Actinomycetota bacterium
ACGCTGCTCTTCGACCAGCGAGCGGGTGGCCTGTCGGTCCGGCGGACCAATGGCAGCGTCGGGGTTCTCGCTGCTGACTTCAGTGACCTGTTCGCTGCTGGGGAGACCGGTCTCATGGGCCTGGTGCTCGACCCGAGTTTCGCCAGCAACCGACGCTTCTACACCTGCCAGGGTCACCAGGACGCGTCCGGCAAGGAGATTCAGGTCATCGCCTGGACGGTCAACTCTGGCTACACAGCGGCCAGTCGCGTGGCCGACCCGCTGCTGGGCGGCATCCCGGTGAATGCCGGGACCGGCCGGCACGGCGGGTGTCGGCTGCGGTTCGACTCCACCGCTTCGCTGATGGTGAGCACCGGCGACAACGCGGTCGGCCGATTCCCCCAGGACCTGACATCGCTGGCCGGGAAGATCTTGCGGATCAACCCGATGACCGGTGCGCCAGCCGAAGGCAACCCCAGAATCAACTCCACGAACCCGAACACGCGGCTGATGTGGAACTACGGCCACCGCAACCCCCAGGGGCTCGCGTTGCGGCCCAACGGTCAGATGTTCAACGTCGAGCATGGGCCAGCGATCGAGGACGAAGTCAACCTGGTACTCAAGGGCCGCAACTACGGCTGGAACCCGGTCGGCGCCGGTGGCTCCTACAACGAGTCGGTGCCGATGACCGACCTGGAGGAGTTCCCGAACGCGAAGCCAGCCGCGTGGACGTCAGGTCCAACGGGCGCTACCTGCGGAGCCACGTTTCTCAATGGAGACCAGTGGCAGAGCTGGAACGGGTCAATGGTCGTCGCCCAACTCCAGGGTAGTTCTCTGCTCCGGTTGACCTTCAACGGCCGTGGGCAGCTGGCCAGTGAAGAACTCATCCCGGAGTTCACGAATACCTACGGCCGGCTGCGCACCGCCCAACTCGGTACCGACGGTTCGCTGTATGTGACGACTTCGAACGGCGGCGGCTCGGACGTGATCCTGAAGGTCACCCCGACCGGCTAGGTGCCGCTGGCCGGTCGGCGCCGACGTCGTGCAGGTGGTGCACGAGGTCATGGATGAAGTACCGGGCGAAGGAGTCCACTGTGAACTGAGCGCCGTCGCTGCGGCGGCCGGTGCGATGCCACTGATCGTCGCTGACCGAGTCCAAGAGCGCGGCGAACGAATGCGCTGCCGCCTCGAGCTCTGCCGCCACGACGGCTGGATCCTGATCTCCGTACCGGGACGCGATGGCGGTGCCGTCCTGATCCCAGTTCTCGAAGTCCGGGTCGTCCCGGGTGAGCATCAGCCTGAGCCGGGCATCGAAGCGTTGGCAGACATCGCGGACATGGCAGGCATATTCCAGGGGCGACCACGTCGATGGTGCGGGGCGTAACCGCACGTCCTTGCCGCGCAGTACGTCCTGCCAGGCGGCGACGCTGAACCGCAGCATCGGCGCCACGTCCCGCCCCGATACTGCGCGGCCGCCTAGACCGCAGTCGGGGCACGGGCGGTCGAGGACCCACGTCCAGTCCTTGGTGTCTGGAGCAATATCCATGAGCGGAGGCTAGGTGGACCAGGGGCTCACCAGCGCCGGCGAATGGCCGTAGTCCGGTTTCCGACGAAGAATGGCCGACCCGACCCCGCACGGCCGACCGCTCACCCGGCGAAGGCTCGAACGATGGGCGCGAAGCGCTCGATCTCGGCCGGCCCGGTCAAATCGGGAAAGGCCACGAAGACCGTGTCCACGCCTCGGTCGGCCAGCTGCCGATAGCGCCCGATGTGATCGTTGATCGTGCCGGCCCCATGGTGGGCGGTGTAGGCCCGAGCTGACTGTCGGCCCCGGTGCGTGTCGACCAGGCGTGCGACATCATCGGGATCCCGTCCGACGATCGGAACATCGAGCACGGTGACGCGCACCTCGGCCGGATCCCGACCGGCGCGCTGGAGATGTCCGCGCAACACGTCGAGCTTGTGGTCGAGCACAGGAAGTGCGGGCGGGAGATTGCAGCCGTCGGCCAGGCGAGCCGCAATGTCCAGCGTCCGCCGCTCCCCACCACCTCCGACGATGATCGGCACCGGGTCACGAGTCGGCCGCGGATAGCTGGTGGTCTCCGGTAGGACCCCGTACGGCTTGGTGCCCGGCCCCCAGAACGCGCGCAGGACGCCGATCGCAGCCTCCAGCGCATCCAGTCGAGCGGCGGCCGACGGGAACTCGAGGTCGTAAGCCGCGTGCTCGCGGGCGTACCAACCGGACCCGATGCCGCAGAAAGCTCGCCCGCCGGAGACCGCGTCGAGCGTGGCCACGTGCTTGGCCAGCAGCGGGGTCGACCGAAAGGTGACCGGCGTGACCAGGGTGCCGAGTTCGAGTCCGTCGGTGATTCCGGCCAGGTAGCCCAGGCTCACGTAGGCCTCCGGGATCGGGTCCCAGGCCCTGCCCACCTGCGGAATCTGCAACAGGTGGTCCATCACAGCCAGGCAGGAGAAGCCCACCTCTTCAGCGGACCGCGCGACGCCGGCCAGCCAGCCGCGAGGATCGGCTCCCCACGGGAACTGCGAGATCAGTAGCGCGAAACGTAGCCCGGTCGGCGCTGCCAACTGCTGGTCTCTGGCGGCGGCCGAGCCGGTCAGATGGGTCGGTTCGAGCGGGCCGGCGGCCTCCGCGACGACTACGAGGTCGAAGCCCTCCGAGACCAGGTCCGCTGCGGATGCCCGAGCCAATTGGGAAGCAAGGGCATTCGCCGGAACTGGTCGATCGCGTTGGCGGTTGCGACGACGGCAGGTGTCCGGGTCGGTATCGAACCAGACCGCGACCACTGGTAGTCGACAGGCCCTGCCGAGTTCGATCGCGGCCCGCCTCCGCGCCGGATCGAGTCCCAGTGTGTCGATCACCGTGGTCAGTCCCCGTCGGGTCCGGGCGGTGACGATGGCGTCCAGGATGGCGAATGCGTCGGCGGTGGCAGCCAAGTCACTCTCACCGGTGCCGACGACTGCCCGCAACGCATCCGAGGAGACGATCTCGCCGGCCGCGAAGCGCTCGCGGGCCCATGTCGATTTGCCCGACCCTGAGGCACCGACCAGAACGACCAGCGCCGGGATCGGAATCGTCGTCACGGACGAGTCACCAGCGGCCGTGATGCACGACCTCGTCCAGGCCACGACGCCCGCGACGCAGGGAGGGTGACTGCACGTCGGGCAGCCGGTAGCCGACCGAGACCACCCCGATGGGGCTGAAGCTGTCAGGAACTCCGAAGTCGGCGAGCAGCTGCGGAATGTGTTCCGGCGGGACCCCGAAGAAGCACGCGCCCAGCCCCTCGTCGACCGCTGTTTGCAGCATCAGTAAGGCCGCCATACCGGTGTCGATGTCCCAGTAGGGCACCGGCCAACGACTCTCGGCACGGTCGGTCCAGCCCTTGTCCGGCTCCGCGTAGCGCTCCAGGTAGGCGTCCTTGTGGGAGAAGCAGACGATCAGCAGGGGCGCCGCTGTCATTCCGGACAGCCACGAGTCGCTGTCGCCCTCCTCTGTGGTCGCTGCCCAGAACAGTTCCCGATCGGTGCTGGATTCCAGGACCAGGAAGCCCCAGCCCTGCGAGAACCCGGCCGAGGGTGCGTGCAGGGCATTGGCCAGCAGCCGGTCGCGGACGTCTGGTGGCACCGGGCGCGTCGGGTCATAGGCCCGCACCATCCGCCGGCGACGAACTACCTCAGAGAACTCCATCGGCCGAGGATGCCCGCTGCGGGCGCTCGAGTCACCAGCGGACCGCTTCCCGAGCAGTCGTCCACCGCCGCGACACGACCGCGCGAGCGCTCGTAGGCTGGTTCGGTGAGCCTGATCCTGCTGCCCGCCGTGGACGTAGCCGGTGGCCAGGCGGTGCGCCTCGTCCAAGGCGCTGCCGGGAGTGAGACCGCCTACGGGTCGCCTCTGGACGCCGCCCTGACCTGGCAGCTCGAAGGTACCGAATGGATCCACCTCGTCGACCTCGACGCCGCATTCGGTCGAGGGAACAACAGCGAGCTGATCGCCGACGTGGTCGGCGGGCTCGATGTGAATGTCGAACTGTCCGGCGGCATCCGCGACGACGACTCTCTGAGGGCAGCATTGGCCACCGGATGCGCTCGGGTGAATCTCGGTACCGCGGCGCTGGAAGACCCCGAGTGGACAGCCGCAGCCATCGCCACCTACGAGGACCGGATCGCCGTGGGTCTCGACGTGCGGGGCGAAACGTTGTCGGCCCGCGGCTGGACCCGGGCCGGGGGGAACCTCTGGGAAGTCCTGGCCCGGTTGGACGAACAAGGGTGTACCCGCTACGTCCTGACCGACGTGCATCGAGACGGGACGCTGACCGGCCCCAACGTGGAGCTGCTCCGGAAGGTCTGCGCCGCCACCGACCGTCCGGTCATCGCCAGTGGGGGAGTGTCCACTCTGGATGATCTCGCCGTGCTGGCCGGGCTGGTGGTGCAGGGCGTTGAGGGAGCGATCGTCGGGAAGGCGCTCTATGCCGGTGCATTCACACTTCCTGAAGCGCTGGCGGTGCTGCGATGAGCCTTCGACGACTCACCTCCGGCGGCCCCTGGGAGGATGTCGTCGGCTACTGCCGGGCGGTGGTGGCCGGACCCTGGGTGCTGGTGTCCGGTTCGACCGCGACAGTCAACGGCAAGGTTGTCGGCGTCGGTGACATGTACGCGCAGACAGTCGCTGCATTCGGCGTCGCGCTGGACGGGCTCGGCCGAGCGGGGCTCGACGTGGCCGACGTGGTCCGGACCCGGATCTACCTGACCGACATGAGCCGGCAACCGGAGGCCGGACGCGCACACCATGAACTCTTCGCCGAGCACCCACCGGCCAACACGACCGTCGAAGTGAGCGCACTGGCTCATCCCGATCACCTCGTCGAGGTGGAGATCGACGCCTACCGCGAGCCGGCATGAGAAGCAGCGGTTCCGGATGACCGTCGCTGTCCGGGTGATCCCCTGCCTGGACGTCGCCGGCGGACGGGTGGTCAAGGGGGTGAACTTCGCGGATCTCCGCGATGCCGGCGATCCGGTCGAGATGGCCGGGATCTATGACGCCGAGGGTGCCGACGAGCTCGTCTTTCTCGACATCACCGCGTCCTCCGACGAGCGGGAGACCACCTACGACGTCGTCCGTCGTACGGCGGAGACGGTGTTCATCCCGGTCACGGTCGGGGGTGGCATTCGCTCGGCCGTGGACGTGGACCGGCTGCTGCGCGCCGGCGCCGACAAGGTCGGAGTGAACACCGCCGCGGTGCTCCGGCCGCGCCTCATCGACGAGATCGCGGCCGAGTTCGGCTCCCAGGTGCTGGTGTTGTCGGTCGACGCCCGCCGCACCCTCTCCACCGGTACGCCGTCAGGTTTCGAGGTCACCACCCACGGCGGCCGCTCCGGCGCGGGTCGGGACGCGCTCGCCTGGATCTCCGAGGGGATCGATCGGGGGGTCGGGGAGATCCTGCTGAACTCGATGGACGCCGACGGCACCCGGGCCGGCTATGACCTGGCGATGATCAGCTCGGCACGTGCGATCACCAGCGTGCCGCTGATCGCCAGCGGCGGGGCCGGACGGCTCGAGGACTTCGGGCCGGCCGTGGCAGCGGGGGCCGATGCGGTTCTGGCCGCGAGCGTCTTCCACTTCGGCCAACTTCGGATCACTGACGCCAAGGCCGCGCTGGACGCAGCAGGGCATCTGGTCAGACAACCGCGGACGTAGCCCCGAGCTCGTTGCCCAGTCAAAGAGCTTCACCGGCGGTTGTAAGCTGTGGGCATCCCCCATTCGGAACGGAGTTGCTGTGCCACGCCCGCGTGACCCTGTCCTCCGTCGCGGTTTCCGGCTCATCGGCCAAGCCATCCGCAACCAGCCGAAAATCTTCGCCGTCGCCCTGGTCGGCAGCGCCTTGTTCGGCGTCATGAGCGTGGGCT
>JALZDV010000376.1 GCA_030862345.1 Actinomycetota bacterium
CCGCGGATGAGGGGGGCGGCGATGAGTAGGCATGGGCACTTGATCACAGCGCAGGGACTGGTCAAGTCCTATCGCCGCGACGCCGAGACCGTGCATGCGCTGCGTGGTGTGGACCTGTCGATCAACCGTGGGCAGGTCGTCGCCCTGATCGGACCGTCCGGGTCGGGCAAGAGCACGCTGCTCAACGTGCTCTGCGGCTGGGAGCACGTCGAGGCCGGCGAGCTGATCCTGGATGACGCACTCGGGGCCAGCAGACCGGAGGATCTGCCCTGGGGCCGCGTCGCCCTGGTACCGCAGGCTCTCGGGTTGCTCGAGGAGCTCACGATCCTGGACAACGTGCTCATGCCCGCCCGGCTCTCCGGCGGGGTGCAGCCTCTGCTTGGTCGTGCCGCCGAACTCATGACCGAGTTCGGCATCGATCACCTGAGCGCCCGCTATCCGGACCAGGTGTCACTCGGAGAGCAGCAGCGCACTGCGGTGGCCCGGGCGCTGCTGCTGCATCCCATGGTCGTCCTGGCCGACGAACCCTCCGCTCACCAGGATGCCGGCTGGTCCGACGTGCTCTTCGCCGCCTTCAGCCGGTTGGCTGCCCAGGGCTCGGCGTGTCTGATCGCGACACACAACCCGGTGGTCTGGGAACGCGCCAACACCGTGCTCGCCATGCGCGACGGAGAGTTGGCCACCCACAACACCCAGCCGTCAGCCGCAACGCACTGAACCTCGGTCGGCTTTCCACTAGTCCAATCGAAGAAGGGATCATGCGGTCAGGCGAAATCCGGAGCTTTCCAGGTCGGCCTCCAGGCGGATCCGCTGCATATCCCGGGCCGGGCCTAGCGGCAATGAATGGAGCTCGTGCTGGACGCTCAGGCTGTGCGCGGCCTCGGCGAGTATGTCGTCATAGGCCAGCACGATGCCCCGGCGGCGGGCCACCGGTGTATCTCTGGGGACCAGCGAGCATTCGCGCCGCAGTCGACGGGCATCGGCGGCCACGACTTCGATCGGCCGGCCCGCCGGCACCGGTCCAGCACGACGAACCCGCCACCTTATGTGCGCCTGCTCCAGCGCACGCACGATTCGGGAGGAATACGCGAGCAAGGTAAAGAACCCGATCAGCACGGCGGTCACCAGAGCCAACCCCAGCAGGCCCTCCATACTTCGACGGTACGTCGCCGCCTGTCCGGCAACAATGGCTTGCCACCGCGGCTCCAGCGTCCCCTTTAGGAAAAGCCGCCCGAGACGGCACCGTCCTGCCCTGCTCGCTACCGAGGTCATCAGGTGCTGATCTCGCCGGCCCTGACTGACCGCGCCGGCTCGAGGACGCCCGCGTGCGGCGAAGGGACCGCATCCGGCGTCGCTTGATCCGGCTCACCGAGCTCGGCCAACGGCTCGAGACTGAGGGCCGGCCGCGGGAACATGTGCGCCTCCACATGAAGCCCGCGCTGCCGAATCCCGAAAAACCCCAGCACTACTGCAGCGATGGCGACGATCGCTCCTCCGGCGATCAGCGCGACGGGCGCGCCGAGGTTCTCCCCCAGCCAGCCGACGACCGGGGCTCCCACCGGCGTACCGCCCATGAAAGCCATGAAGTACAGGGCCATCACCCGTCCGCGCATGGTCGGGTCGATGCCGAGCTGTACGAACGAGTTCGCGGCCACCATGAACGTCAATGCGGCAGCGCCCGTCGGGATCAGCACAGCTGCGAAAGCAAGGTAGGCAGGCATGAAACCGGATGCCACCTCGAACAGGCCGAACACGAAGGCAGCGAGGTAGAGCGTTCGTTGCCGGGGCCGGCCCGCACGGCGGGTGGAGAGCAGGGCGCCGGTGACCGATCCGACGGCGAACGCGGTCGAGAGCAGGCCGAAGGCCTCGGCCCCCCGATCGAAGACATCGGTGACCATCAGGGCCATCGTGATCGAGAAGTTCAGACCGAACGTGCCCACAACGAACACCAACAGCATCGCCGCTCTGATGTCGGGATGGGCACCCACATAAGACAACGCCGCCCGCAGTTGCCCCCGCCCGCGCGGCAGCGCCGGTGCAGGGCGCAGCTCGTTGGTACGCATCAGTCGTAACGCCAGGATCGTCACCAAGTACGTGCCGGCATTCAGCAGGAAGACCGGCCCGGTGTCGTCCCCGGCCGCGGCAATCATCAGTCCGGCAACCGCGGGCCCGATCAGGCGAGCGATGTTGAAGATCGTCGAGTTCAAGCCCACCGCGTTGGAGAGATTGTCCGTACCGACGATCTCGGAGACGAAGGATTGCCGGATCGGCATGTCCATGGCCGCGGCCACCCCGAGCATCGCGGCGATCACGAAGACGTGCCAGAGAGCCACCAGATCGGTGAGGACCAACACTGCGAGCAGCAACGCGGCCAGGCACATCGTCGCCTGGGTCGCCATCATCAGCTTGCGCTTGTCGTAGCGGTCAGCAAGCATCCCGCCGTACAGACTCAGCACCAGGATCGGCGCGAACTGCAACGCGGTCACGATCCCCAGAGCCAGTCCACTGTCCGAGAGCTGCAACACCAGCCAGTCCTGGGCGATTCGCTGCATCCAGGTCCCGGTGTTGTTGACCAGATTCGCGCCGGCGTAGAGCCGGAAGTTCCTGATC
>JALZDV010000385.1 GCA_030862345.1 Actinomycetota bacterium
CTTGTGATCGGTCCACGGCTGGGTACGCAGGGGGTCCACCAGAACCGGCGGGTGGATCTGCCACCTCTTGGCACCGGCCACCTGCAGCACGAACACGTCGTGTACGTCGTAGTGGTGCGCAAATCCCTGCGCGCTGCGCGGAGTGAGGTAGGCGTTGACCTGGATCGGATGAGCGATCTCTGATCGCAACGCTGCTGCGAACTCGATCAGCGGTGGCCAGAGTCGGTGCAGGCCCTGCAGCACGAGGGTGTTTCCGTCAACGAACAGGTTCAGGATCTTGTCGTCGGCCAATTGGTCGCCGACATCGGCGCCGGCGCCTCCGCCCCGGGTGTAGCTCGCGACCGGGCGCATCGTGCCGCCCTGCGCCACTCGCAGGAACGGCGAACGGACGCCCCGCCGGGACAGCAACTCATCGACACCGTCGAGATCGAGGAGGTCGGTGAAGTCTCGGGGGAGACCGGCCGCCGGCGAGAGCAAGGGCTGGCGCGACCAGTAATCGGCGGCGAAGGTCGCCGGGTCGACACTCACGCAGCGCCGCAGGGCCCGGAAGCCATTGGCTTCCCGGCCCCGCAGATCAGTGCTGGAAATCAGGCTCTGCCGTCCGCGCCGCCATCGGCACCACCGTCGGCCCCGCCATCAGAGCCTTGCTCATCGCCACCCAGCAGACCTCCGCCCGCGCCGCCATCGGCTGCACCGTCCGCGCCGCCATCGGCTCCACTATCGGAGCCGCCATCGCCACCGCCGGTCAAGTCATCGAGCAGGCCGCCGCCGTCGGCGCCGCCGTCGGCGCCACCGTCCTGTCCCTGGCTGCCGGCAGCACCACCATCCGCGGCCCCTTCGGTCCCATAGCCTGCGTCATCCGTGGTCGTCACGTTGCCTCCTAGAGCTGGTACTGGATCAATGCGAGAGCTGCACACGGCCGTCGCGCATTGGGCTGCTGGATCAGCTGCCATGCCAAGGTCTACTCCCCGTGTACGGCTCGCTCGCCTTCGGGTTCCCGCGAGTATCAGACGACGAATCTTCGAGCGCTAATATGACGTTCGTCGAACAGTTGTTCGAGGTGATTCCGCGACCGGAGGCCTACCGGCGTGCACGAACGTCGAGGGGTAGAGGACACGACGTGACCGATTCGGGATCCGGGTCTGCTTCCGAAACCGGGATCCTGCACGTCGACATGGATGCCTTCTTCGCCAGCGTGGAAGTCCGCACACGTCCGGAACTGGCCGGTCTGCCGGTGATCGTCGGTGGAGACGGAAACCGCGGTGTGGTCACGTCGGCTACCTATGAGGCTCGCCGGTATGGAATCCGAAGCGCGATGCCCATGTCTCGCGCGCGACGGCTGTGTCCCGATGCCGTGGTCGTGCCGGGCAACATGAGCGCCTACGTCGAGGTTTCCCAAGCGATCATGGCCCTGTTTGCGATGGTCACCCCGCTGGTGGAGCCGATCTCGCTCGACGAGGCATTTCTTGACGTACGGGGGGCGCAACGCCGGCTCGGGGATCCGGTCACGATCGGCCACTGGCTGCGCGCCAGGGTGGCCGACGAGCAGGGCATCACCTGTTCGGTCGGAGTCGCTGGATCCAAGTTCGTGGCCAAGCTCGCCTCCACCCATGCCAAGCCCGACGGGCTGCTGCGGGTCGGGCCCGGCGAGGTCATGGACTTCCTGCATCCGCTGCCGGTGGCAGCATTATGGGGGGTCGGCGCCAAGACCGAGGAACAGTTGATCCGGTTGGGGCTGCGCAGGGTCGGCGACATCGCGAATACACCGCGGGCTACCCTGATCCGCGCGCTTGGGGAGGCCTCCGGTGCCCATCTCTACGAGCTGTCCTGGGGCCGCGATCCGCGGAACGTAATGCCGGACGAACCGGATCGATCCACCGGAGCTGAGGAGACCTTCGGCTCCGACGTCGATGATCCGGTGCTGATCCGCCGGGAATTGCTACGCCTGTCCGAGCGGACCGCCGGTAACCTCCGCTCGGGGGGACACGTGGCGCGGACAGTAACGATCAAGGTCCGTTTCGCGGACTTCAAGACCATCACCCGCTCCAGGACCGTGGGCCAGGCCACCGATGTCGGTCATGAGATTTATCAGCTGGCGTGCGAGCTGTTCGACGGCCTGCGCCTGGACCGGGCCCGGATCAGGCTCGTCGGGGTACGCGCGGAGGGTCTGCGACCGGCTGCCGACGCGCCTCGACAGATGCAGATCGGCGCGCCCGAACGTGGCTGGCGAGAGGCGGAGGTGGCCGCTGATGCAGCGGCCGTACGGTTCGGGCGAGGGGCGGTACGACCGGCTGTACTGGTCCGCCGGGAACATCCTGGTATGCCGAAAGGAACCGAACAGCCTCGCCAGACGTAAGTCTGGTGGGGGATGCGCCTTTCGCCTTGCCGGAAGGGCTCGTATCCTCATACGTAGTTGAGGTCGCAAATCTGCCAGGGAGGCTGACGTGCCACTCTCCGAGCATGAGCAAAAGCTGCTTGAGCAGATCGAACGCGAGCTCATAAATGATGATCCCAAGTTCGCCTCGACAGTTCGGTCGGCGGATGGCCGAGTACGCGCCCGGCGCAGGCTCGTGTTGGCCATCCTGTTGGGGGTCCTCGGGCTCGGCATGCTGATCGGTGGAGCCGTCACTTCTTCGATCTGGCTGGGGGTCCTCGGCTTCTGCGTGATGTTCGGTGGTGCCGCTGTCGCGGTACTGAACGCCGGCGCGGCGACTTCGAAGGCACCCGCGGGTGGCACGACTTCGGGGTCGGGCAAGCAGGGGCAGCGCGGAAATCCGGTCAAGTCCAAGCTCGAGGAACGCTTCCGCCGCCGCTACGACGGCTAGCCACGCCGTCGCCACCACCTGGCTGAACGCCGAGCATCTGACCGGCCGCCCTGCATAGGCGCCTATTCCCGCCAATCGTCTGCCCTCAGTGCTGCCCGTAGCAGCGGAGCGCCCTCGCGAGCTAGACGCAGCTCGGAAAAGGCACGTTCCAGCCACTTGCTGTACGGCGCCCACCGACGTTCGATCAGGCACTTGCATTTCCACTCAGACAGCGCCGGCGCCGCAGCCTAGCGGTTCGGTTGGCGGTCAGAAGGGCGGTGGTTCTGCGGGTTCGACGGGTTGCGGTGGGGTGGTGGTGTGGGTATGTCCGGTGGGGGTGGTCCAGGTCATTCGGGCGTTCGGGTCGAGGGTGGCCCGCCATTGGGGGTGCTGTTTCAGTCGGTGGTGGTGTCGGCACAGGCCGGCGAGGTTGTAGTCGGCGGTGGGCCCGGTGGGGTAGGCGTGGGTGTGGTCGAGGTCGATGCGGGGTTGGCGGCAGCCGGGGAAGCGGCAGTGCCGGTCTCGGGTGATCCCGAATTCGGCCAGCGGGGCGGGTGGGGTGTAGCGGGTGGTGCCGACGTCGGTCAGCGTCCCGGATTCGGGGTCGGTGAGTAGCCGCTGCCAGGTGGCGTCGGCGGCGATCTGGTAGGCCATGGAGGTGGGGATGGGGCCGTAGCCGATCAGTTCGGCGGTTCGGGGCCGTGCCCCGTGAGCAGGTTCGCGGGGAGCACGACCTGGACCTGGGCCCAGGCAGGTGGTCTGCGGGTACGCGGCCGCCGCTTGGCAGTCTCGGCGGCCGCGGGGTAGCCGGTGCCGGCTGCGCTCGGGGTGGCTGGGCTCGGGCTGGCTGGGGTTGGCGTGTGCAGGGCGGGGTGGGTGTCGAGGTAGTGAGTGGCCAGGTCGGTGAGGGCGTCGGCGCGGCGCTGGTCGGCGGTTCGGTGGTCGCCGGCTGCCGTGTCGGCGGGGGTGTGGCAGGCCTGGGCCAGGCGGTGCAGGGTGGCCATGATCGCCGCGGCGGCGTCGGCGGGTAGGAACGCCCACAGTTCGCTCATCCCGTTGGCCCGGGGGGTGAGGGTGACCCGCCGGTCGGCTCGGTCGGCGGTGTGCCGGTCCTCGGTCCCGGCCGGGTCGATGATGTGCACGGCCCGGGCTACCGCGGTCCGCAGGGTGCTGGGGGTCTGATCCGGTGCCTTGGTCAGCACCGCGTCAGCGACCGCCACGCGCACCTCGTTGACCAGGCTGCGGGTGTCCTCGGCGATGATCCGGGCCCGGATCAGATCGATGCGGCCTGAGCTCAGCGCCGCCAGCACGGCGGGCAGCTGCCAGGCGAGGTCCTGGGCCAGGTCGACTCGGTGGCTGGCCGCGACCCGGGAGATGCGGGCGGCCAGGGCGATCTCATCGACCAAGAACTCCATCAGCTGACCGGGTTCACCGTGCCCGCCGCGGGCGGCGTGCTCGGCGCGCTCGAGTTCGTCGGCGTGGCGGCGGCGGCGGGCGAGTTCGGCGATGTCGGCCAGCTGACCGGCCTCGGCCCAGGCCCGCATTTTCTCCCAGCCGCCGATCCGGTCGATCAGTTCCTCATCGGCGCGCGAGGAGGGCTCCCACAGGTGCAGTGCGCCGGCAAGATCCGGGCCGGGATCATCGGAAAGGTCGGCGAAGCCGCCGGCGTGCAGGTCGGCGCGGTCCTGCCAGGCGGCCCACCGGTCGAGTGCCGCGGTGCAGGTCGCCGAATCGAACATGTGTTCGAGTTTAGCCGGTAACCCCTTGCAGCACAAGCAAATACAAAGAGCAGTCGCCGACTATTTCAGCCTCTACCGCCGCCGCCCCACCATGAGTCCGGGCCCACCCGTACCGCTGTTGCTGCGGCTTTCGTACTCCAATGCACCCAGCGCGCCAGGCCGCCCGGGATCAGCGTCCAGGCGGCCGTGTCGTGCGCCGGACCGAGCGCGTCGCGGGGCGCAGCCGGTTCACGGTCGAGGCAGGCATGACCCGCGCCCGCAGCCGCTGCCGTCGTCCCGCATGCCGACTCAGCGCCCGCCGGGCAGAACGCAGCGGTGGAGCGAGATCCACCGATCGTGACAACGTGACGGACTCGGGCGCATACCGAGCCCGCTCCTCGGCCAGAGCGATGTCGCGCACTGCCACGGCGCTGTCCGCGTCGAACATGGCTTCGCGAGCCAGTCGGCGCGCCAACATTCGCGGCGTCTCGTCCTGTCTGCTGCTGAGCCCGAGGTCGGTCGCTGTGTCGAGCAATTCGTCCCAGGCTGCGTGGGCGCCCGGGGCGTCCCGGCTGCGGCCGGCCAGGCGAGTCCGGATTCGTCGGGTACGGATTCGGATAAGTGCCGGCGTTATCAGCAGGATG
Organism: Actinomycetota bacterium; assembly: GCA_030862345.1. Taxonomy (GTDB): domain Bacteria; phylum Actinomycetota; class Actinomycetes; order Mycobacteriales; family Geodermatophilaceae; genus JACCQS01. Next base: position 5,167 of record JALZDV010000385.1, read on the forward strand.
ACCGCCAGCAGCACGCCGGCTCCCACCGCGATGGGGATCCAGTTGATGCTGTCCGGGGTGCCGGTTCGGGTGAGCGTGTTCGGATCACTCAGGCTCTCGTCGAACTGACTCTCCTGCGCGCCGGGGAGCTGACCGGGGGAGACGCTTGGCGCGGCCGAGGGCTGCGTCCCGTCGGCCACGCTGTCAGCCCGGGGGGCGTAGGTGAGCTCGACCGCCCGGCCCGGCCCGATTGGGGTGGGGTCGAACGGGATCCAGCCCAGTCCGCTGATGTAGACCTCAACCCACGCATGCGCGTCGTCGGTGGTGACCGTCCACACCCCCTCCTCCTCGGTGCCCGGCGTGTAGCCCAGGACCACCCGGGCCGGGACCGCGGCCGCGCGCAGCATGACGCCCATCGCTGCGGCGTACTGCTCGCAGTAGCCCCGCTTGTTCTGCAGGAAGTTGACCAGGTCATCCCCGCTCGTGCCGGGCTCGGTCGTCAGGCTGTAGAGGAAGCCGTTGTCGGAGTTGGTCAGGTAGTTGTTGATCGCCAGGGCGCGCTCGTACGGACTCCCCGCACCGGCCTCGGCGACGAGGGAATCGACCAGGGCCCCGACGGAGGGGTCGAGCCCGGTCGGCAGCTCCGTGAAGTTGACCTGCAGCGGGTTGTCGGGATCCAGGTCGGGAGCGCGAGAGAGCTGGGTGCGGGTGGGTTGCGGCTGTTGGGCGAATAGCGAGTAGTCGAGCCCCGCCGTCGTATCAGTTCGGCTGAAGATGGTCCCGCTGTTCTCGTCGAAGCGCCAATCCCCGTCGACCTCCACCGACACCGGCGAGGCGAAGACCGGCAGGAAGCGGTCCTGGTGCTGCAACACGGTGATCTCGGCGGTGATCGAGCGCAGGATCTGCGGTCCGGGAAGCCGCGCGAGCAGCCCGTCGCCGGCCACCTGAACCTGACTGTCGAGGTTTGCCAATGACCAGCCGTCGACCCCATAGGTGTCCAGTGCAACCGACCGCAGGTAGAAGGGGTCCTCGACGTTGGTCTCAACCCGGAGAAGATCCTGGCTCTCGGGCAGGGTGAGCTCGCCCTGCATACGAGCCAGTGGGCTCAGCGACGTACCCGGGCCGGTGCCGGTACCACCCCCGAACTGCTCGCCCAGCAGCCCCTCGGGCCAGGTCGGGATGACCATCGGCAGGATCAGGCCGAACCCGACGGCGCCGAGTGCCACTTGCGACGCGGTGACAAGCCCGGGCAGCGAGCCATGCCCGCCGGGTGTCACGACGCGCCCCCATCGGGTGACCCCGTCGCGCCCGTCGGCATAGAGCAGCAGCAGGTATCCCAGCGCCGGACCGATGAAACTGAGCCAGTTCAAGGAGCCGACCAGGGTGGCCACGGGCACCAGGTAGACGACCAGCAGGGCCAGACCGCCCAGCGCTGGGCGGCGCATCCGGATGACCAGGAACTCCACCAGGATCGTCAGCAGCCCGACGGCCAGCGTGGTCAATGCCACCAGCCCATTTAGGAGCAGGGCGGGCGCCGCCTGCCCCTGTAGGTCGAGCAATCCCTCGCCCAGAATGGATGACAGGTCACGAGTGCTGCTCGGAGTGGGAATCACGCCGAGCGTGGTGTGCTCGGCGAAGATCAGGTTCATCACGACGAACGCGGCCAACAATTGAGCCACTGGCGCCAGCGCGGCGAACCGGGACAGCGCGCGTACGCCGATGCCCGTCAGCGTGACAGCCACGACCATGGTCAGCACCGAGGGGACCCAGCCCCGGTTGACGAAGACCGGAAGCAGTGCGGCACCGGTCAGCAGCGTGGCCGCGCCGCAGGCCAGGCCCATCCGAACCGAACGCCGCCCTTGCAGCAGCGAGTCGTGGCTCTCCTTCCGGCCCCCTCTCAATGCTGCGGTAATCGTCGGGACCACCTTCGTATTTCCGGTCACGGTGTACTCGCTGACGTCAAGCGGGTGCCGCCAGAGCCCTCGGCCGAAGCGGCTGTGCCGCTGTATCCGAAGGCGGTCACTCCGGCCTGCGCCCAGGCGTCGGTGATCGTCACACCCAAAGGGACGATCACGACACGCCAGCCGGCGCGGCGGAACACCCCGGCCGTCGCCAACACCTCCGGGCTAGGCTCGGCGATTGCGGACTTCGGTGGCCCCGACTGCCCCCCGGGCTTCCCGCCGTCGATGCCGCTGCGCTGTTCCGCTGATGCCGACTGTCCGGGCCGGGCTCGGCGGCGTTGACCGATCGCGGCGTACGTCGCGACATCGGACAGCACCGCGATCGAAGTCGATGTCGAAGACCTGCCCCGGATCAGTGCAGCAGCGTCGTCGGGAGTTGCCTCCCCGAGAACGCAGACGAGCAGCCCGTCCTCGCCGGCCTGGCGCAACTCCCTGATCCCGTGATCGAGGGTAGTGATCGTCGAGGTGCGGACGACAGCCAACTGATCGAGCAGCGCCTCGCGGGCCGCCAGGCCGGACACGCCATGGATCTCACCGGCATCGGTGAACAGGCGCAGTCCGTAGCCCATTCGGCTCAGGTGGTCACCGACACTGGCCGCGGCGCTGATCGACCATTCGAAACTGCCGGTCATGCCCTCGCCCCGGTGAGCTGTGCTCCGGGTGTCCAACAGCATGGCCGACCGCGTCTGCCAGGGCTGTTCCTCCCGGCGGACCATCAGCTTGCCGACCCGAGCGGTGGAGCGCCAATGCACCTTGCGGAGGTCATCACCACTGCGGAACTCGCGGGTGGCCGCGTCATCCTCACCCTGGATAGAGACCGACCGGGCGCTGCTGTCACCGCCGGTGGAGTACGCCCCACCCAGCCCCACTCCGGGCAGTGGATGGACCACGGGGACGATCGTGAGGACGTCCGTGGCGGCGAAACCTCGGCTGCGTTCGACCAGGCCGAACGGATCCGTGAGCTTCAGGCGTAGGGGTCCGATGGCGAACCGGCCACGCAGGGCAGAGCTCACCTGGTAGTTCAGCTCCACGCTCGCACCGGGCGCGAGCCGGTCAACGACGAACCGGGCATGCGCGCCGAGGACGTGCGGCACCGCGTCGTCCAGTTGCAACAGTCCGCTGCGCTGTTCGGCCCGGTTTGTCACCCGCAGCACGATCGTGGCCGGCTGGCCCACCGGCGTTCGGCTCGGCACGATCGATCTGGTCGATGACAGCCGGAACCGATTGCGGCCCACGAACAAAGAGGCTACGAGCGGCAGCGCAAGGGCGAAGACGGCGGCCCGCAGCAGCGCCGATTCGCCGAGCGTGATGCCGGTCAGGACGAGCGCTATGCCCGCGGCCACGAGACAGTTGCCGCGAAGGGTCAGGTTCTCCCAGACACTGCGCATCTCAGGTCAGCGATCTCAGTCGGAACACTCGGCGACGAACTCAGCGCAGCGTCGGTTCTGGTGCGTTACGCGGCACCGGAACCCGTTTCATACAATCGGCGACGATGTCGTGGGCGCTGCGACGGGCGATCTGTGCCTCCGGGGTGAGGATCACTCGGTGGCAGAGCACCGGCGCGACGAGCTGCTGGACGTCATCGGGCAGCACATACTCCCGGCCGGCCAGCGCCGCTACCGCCTTCGCCGAGCGGAGCAGCTGAAGGCTCGACCGGGGTGAGCCTCCCAGCCGCAGCTCAGAGCTCCGTCGGGTCGCAGCGACCAGCTCGACGATGTAGCTGGACACAGCGGGGGAGACGTAGACCCCGGCCACCGCGGCGATCAGGCTCCGGACCTCGGCGGCATGGGACACCGGTCGCAGGTCCTCGAGCGGGTCGTGGTCGGCGTGGCCGCCGAGCATCGCCAACTCGGCCCGAGTGTCGGGGTAACCCATGGACACCCGTGCGGTGAACCGGTCCCGCTGCGCCTCGGGCAGCGGGTAGGTGCCCTCCATCTCGATCGGGTTCTGAGTGGCAACGACCATGAACGGGCTCTCGAGCTGGTAGGTCGTCCCATCCACGGTGACTTGGCGTTCCTCCATGCACTCCAGCAAGGCCGACTGCGTCTTCGGAGAGGCCCGGTTGATCTCGTCTCCGACAACCAGGTTGGCGAACACCGCGCCCGGCTTGAACTCGAAGTCGTGGGCGTCCTGGTTGTAGACGCTCACCCCGGTCACGTCGCTGGGCAACAGGTCGGGGGTGAACTGCAGGCGCCGCACCGAGCAGTCGATCGAGCGCGCCAGCGCCTTGGCCAGCTTGGTCTTACCGACACCTGGAACGTCCTCGATCAGCAAGTGCCCCTCGGCCAGCATCACGACCAGCGCGAGCCGGACTATGTCCGGCTTCCCCTCGATCACCCGCTCGATGTTGGTCGCGATCCGGGTCGCGATCTCGCGGGCCTCGTCCAGCGGGACGGCGCCCTGCCGACCTCGGTGTGCCACGTCGTCCCCGTCGTCGGCTGGAGCGGGTTCGCCTCGGCCCAGGACCTCTCTGTCCGCCAAGACCTCGCTGGCACCCAAGAGCTCAGGATGCGGGGCGGCTGTCACGCAGCGTTCCTCCTGCCTGCCCGCCGGTTCATCCAGTGGGCATCCGAGTGTGCCGACGACGCGGCGGGGTGGGTGCAAATCAGCCTACGTCGCCCTCGAAGGGATGTGTAGGCGTGCCGCGAGAACCGCCACGCGGGGAGACAGGCGATTTGACAGGGCCAATGTGGGGTGCTGTGGGTTAGAGTGGAGATCAATGGAGCAAGATGGAGGATCTGGTGTGCTGGAGGTGGGGCGGTGTTCTTCGGAACGCACGTGCTGCGCCTCGATGAGAAGGGCCGATTGGCCCTGCCGGCGCGCTATCGCGCGGAACTCGCGGATGGCCTGGTGATCACCAAGGGCCAGGAACGCTGCCTGTTCGGCTACCCCGTGGCCTACATGTCCCGCATCTCAGAGTCGCTGGCCCAGAGCTCCGCGCCCGGCGGATCGCGCGCTGTCCGGGAGTACGAGCGTTTCCTGTTCGGTTCGGCCGACAACCCGACGCCGGACAAGGCGGGGCGGGTCGTCGTGCGGCAGGAGTTGCGTGACTACGCCGGTCTCGATCGAGACTGCGTCGTGGTCGGGGCCAACACCCGCTTCGAAATCTGGGAGTCGGGCGCCTGGGCACGCTTCGTCGCCGAACGCGAGGAGTCCTTCTCGGACCTGGAGGCCGAGGTGTTGCCGCGAACCATCTGACAACCCGTCCCCGGTCGGCTCACCTCCGGTGAGGTCTCCTCCCGCACCGCCTGTTCTTCGCCCTGGCGCACCTTCCCCGGTGCCAGGTCGGCGCTCAGGTGGAGCGGGAGGGGACCTGATCGGAGGACGTCGATCAGCCCCTCCGCAGGACACGGAACTCGCGACCCGGCCCAGAACCGCAGGAAACGGCACAGCCAGCACAGCGCCCACCCGAAGGAGGTAGATGAGCACCCACGACGCAGCTCACGTGCCGGTCCTGCTGACCCGGGTCGCCGAGCTGTTGGCACCGGTCGCGTCCCGCCCGCACGCCGTGGTCGTTGATGCCACTATCGGTCTGGCCGGACACGCACAGGCACTGCTGCAGGCACACGCCGGGCTACGCATCATCGGTCTCGATCGGGATCCGGCCGCTCTGCGGATCGCCGGAGATCGACTGGCCGGCCACCGGGATCGGGTTCGGCTGGTGCATACGCGGTTCGACGCCCTCGCCGATGTGTTGGAGCAGTCCGCCACTTCCGGCGTCGACGGCGTGTTGTTCGATCTAGGCGTTTCCTCCATGCAGCTGGACGAGGCGGATCGCGGCTTCGCCTATTCCCGAGACACGCCCCTCGACATGCGGATGGACCCCACCGCTTCGTTGACTGCCGAGCGGGTCGTCAACACCTACCCCCGAAATGAGCTGACCCGAATCCTGCGCGCGTACGGCGAGGAGCGCTTCGCCTCCCGGGTCTCAGCTGCAATCGTGCGTGAACGAGCCCGCAGCCCGATCACGAGCTCGGCCGCCCTGGCCGAACTCGTCCGCTCCGCGATACCGGCGGCGACGCGACGAACCGGCGGGCATCCGGCCAAGCGTACGTTCCAGGGCCTGCGCATCGAGGTCAATGGCGAACTCGCCGCTCTCGAGGCCGCCCTCCCCTCGGCGATCGAGGCGTTGCTACCCGGCGGCCGCCTGGTCGCGATCAGCTATCACTCGCTGGAGGACCGGATTGTCAAGCGCGCGCTCGTCCGGAGCAGCCAGGACAGCACGCCCCTGGATCTGCCAGTTCTGCTGCCTCAGGCGCGGCCGCGGCTGCGGATGCTGACCCGCGGAGCCGAGTCACCCACTGCCGCGGAGATCGATCTCAATCCGCGTTCGGCATCGGCAAAGCTCCGAGCCGCTGAACGGGTGGACTACGCCCGCTCGCGCCCGGAGTCGGGACACCTGAGCAGTGGAGCGGCCTGATGGCTCGTAGCGCAGCCGCCCAGCAGACTCAAACCACAGTCCCTCGAACTCCTCTTCCCAGGAGCACCCAGACCCGACCGACACTGCGCCTGGTGCCGCCCAACGTAAGCACGGGCATGCCGCGGGGTCCGTTCATCGTTCTCGTGCTCGGGCTGGTGATCCTGGGGACGATCGGGCTGCTCGTGCTGAACACCGTGATCGCCGCCGATTCCTTCCGGGCCGAACAGCTGATCCAGCGCAACGCCGAACTGGCTGTAGCCGAGCAGGAGCTGCAACGGCAGGTGGCGCAGGGGCTGTCCCCGCAGGAGTTGGTGCAAGCCGCGCGCGACCTGGGAATGGTCCCGGCGGCGCAACCGGGCTTCGTGATCGTGGCCCCGGACGGATCCATCCGCATTTCGGGCACCCCCGTTCCGGCGGGGGTCCGCTGACATGGCAACCCCGCCCAATCACCGCCGTCCGGCCGCATCGAGCAGAGGGCAGCGCCCCTCCCAGGCTACCCCGGCCGATGCGCGGGTATCGGCGAGACGACGCCCCCCTCCGGCACCGCCTAGACGTCGACGCC
>JALZDV010000398.1 GCA_030862345.1 Actinomycetota bacterium
CACCCCGGAGTGGACCGAGGCCAAGATCGTCCGGGAGCGGCGCCGGGACAAGATCGGCCCCGACCGCATTGCCGCCCGCCTCGACCTGCCGGCGTCCACCGTCTACCGGGTGCTGTGCCGTCACGACGTGAACCGTCTCCGACACCTCGACCGCCAGACCGCGGCCCCCATCCGCCGCTACGAGCGCAGCCGCCCCGGCGAGCTGGTCCACGTCGACATCAAGAAGCTGGGCCGGATTCCGGTCGGCGGCGGCCACAAGGTCCTGGGTCGGGCCGCAGGGGCTCGCAGTCGCAACCGCCGCCAGGGTCCGGGCTACGCCTACCTGCACACCGCCATCGACGACTTCAGCCGCCTGGCCTACACCGAGGTCCTGGCCGATGAGAAGGGAGCTACTGCCGCCGCCTTCTGGCGCCGGGCCGAGACCTGGTTCCGGGCTCGGGGCATCGTCGTGGAGCGGGTGCTCAGCGACAACGGCTTCTGCTACCGGGGCAAGCTCTTCAACGAAGCGCTGGCCGAGCACGGGATCGTCCACAAGTACTGCCGGCCCTACCGGCCCCAGACCAACGGCAAGGTCGAGCGCTTCCACCGGACCCTTCTCGAGGAGTGGGCCTACGTCCGCCCCTACTGCCGGGAGTCAGACCGGACAAGGGCACTTGCGCACTGGCTGCATCGCTACAACCATCACCGGGTGCACAGCGCGATCGGTGGTCCTCCCGTCAGTCGCGTCACCAACCTCCCGGGGCAGCACAGCTAGGGCGTCGAAGCATGAGACGAACCGGTCCATCCACACCTCGTCAACCACGCGTTGCACGATCGGCGGCAGGTTCCTCTTGAGAAGGTGCACTCGGCCTTCATAGGTGTCGGCCAGGATGACCGCCGCAGCCCAGAGTCGTGAGGCCATCCGGGGGCTCATCGGAAGGCCGGGGCCGGCGTACAGCCGGGCGAAGTCCGGTGCATCGGGGACGGCGTCGCCCAACATCCGTTTACTCCGGCAGGACCTTCTCGGATCGACCGACCGGGTGACCTCCGTGCCCAAGTTGGCCGAGCAGTGAGAGGCCTGACCCCCGGCAGGGGGTCACCGGGCCCCGGAGAACCTTGCCGATGGGGACTCTATGCGGACTCCCGACAATCGGACCGTACGGTGTACGTCCGGCCCGCATGCCCCTGACCAGCACTTTTATGGAGTGGAGACGGTGGGACTCGAACCCACGGCCTTCTGCTTGCAAAGCAGATATCGGCGATCCCCTGACCAGGGGTTTTGCCACAAAACCGCAGGTCGGAGCACTTTTTCTTCCACCTTGTTGCGCACTGTAGTGCGCTGTTGAGCGATGCAATGCGGACTCTGAGCGGACTCTGAGCGGATTCCGCAGGGCCGTAGCGGCTGGCGGTCGCACTCGGTTTCCTGAAGCGCTGGCCACTCGGCGGAGAGGTGCACCCGCCTGTGGTTGGGCATGGCAACGCCGCTGACGAGGGCTCGCCCACGCTCTTCTCGCGCGGCAAGAGCGCCCTGGACGGTCACGGCCATCTATTGGGTCGACAAGTCTTCATTTCCGACAGCCAATCCACGCAGTCGTTCTGACCCCACTGCGACAGCATCGCGCCAGAGTGGGGCTGGTCGTGTCACCCCCCAGTCGAGGCGAGTGAATGCGGACCGGTCACGCCCCGGGGCGGATGTGGTGGCGCCGTCTCTCCGGCGGCCCGCTTTCCCGGCGAGGTGGCGTCTCCTGGCCTCTCCGGCCAGAGGTCTGCACCGTCCGCCACGTAACCGTCCCGTACGCCCCGTACGGCACTTTTGCTACGCGGGCGGGTGATGCGCAGCCGAGCGTTCTGGGGCGCGCGTTTGGGGACGCCCGGCGACCGCCGAAGAGCACCCGCAGTCGTCAATCGAGTGCTAGGTCGGGGGTGGCCGGACAGTCGTGCCTTGCCGGCAGGGTCCGAGGCCGACGGCGCAGTAATCCATTTGGGCGTCAGCCGAACCCCGCGTCAGACTTGGCCCGTGGGCTCGATCGTTTGGGACCAGGACATCGCCGAGGTAAAGACGAGGTCTACGCGGTCATATTTCGACGAGGCGGCGATTCGTCCGATGGTCGACCTCCTCGCCGAGCTGGCAGGTGATGGGCCGGCGCTCGAGTTCGCGGTGGGCACCGGACGGGTGGCCCTACCACTCAGCGAGCGTGGGATTCCCGTATCGGCGATCGAGCTGTCTCCTCACATGGCCGAACGATTGCGAGCCAAGCCCGACGCCGATGCCGTAACGGTGACCATCGGCGACATGACGACCACGCGCGTGCCGGGGACGTTCACGCTCGTCTACCTGGTGGCGAACACGCTCATGAACGTCACCACCCAGTATGATCAGGTGTCGGTGTTCGCGAACGCGGCCGCGCATCTTCGTCCCGGCGGTTGCTTCGTCGTGGAACTGGTCGTCCCCCAACTCCGGGCGGTACCTCGCGGAGAGGTGGGCCGGGTGTTCACCCTGGAGGCCGATCACGTCGAATCGAAACGTTCGACGATGTGGTCGACCAGATCGCGTGGTCGCATCACTGGATGGAGGTGCAAGGTCGCCTCGTCCGACATGCTGCGCCGTACCGGTACGTGTGGCCCTCGGAGCTCGATCTTATGGCCCGCCTCGCCGGCCTGGGCCTCCGCAGCCGCTGGGCAGATTGGGAGCGTTCACCCTTCACATCAGACAGCGCTCGCCAAGTGGCAGCCCTTCGAGAAGGCGGTCTAGGGCGTGCCGCGACGACAGTGGCGCCTTCAGAGAGAGAGTCTCCAGCACTGTCGATACG
>JALZDV010000413.1 GCA_030862345.1 Actinomycetota bacterium
GTGTCAGCCTCTGTCGTGCATCACCGGGCTGCTTGTGAAGACTTTCACGAACTGCACAGGCAAGTGTAGGCCCACGCTTGACAAGAGGCCGAGCCGGACATACCGGCGACTCACCCGAGCGGGGCAGGCGCCGGGGGAAGCGGTGTGGGCGGCTCTCCGGGCCCCGGCGTGGGACCCGGATCAGGGGCCGGAACCGGGCTCGGTCCAGGGACCGGGAGAGGCGGCGGCTCCCCCGGTACGGGCAGTGGACCCGGAACCGGGGGCTGGGTCGGCTCCGGCGGGGGCGGTGGGAACGGTGGGACCGTCATGACCCCAGTCTCGACCACGCGTGGCCGCAGAACCAGGGCTGGGGGTCAGCAGCGCGTTGCTGCCAACTATCCCCCACCCAGCGTTGCGGGTCGCGTGCCGTACGGGACCGGCGGTTCGGCGAAGAGTCCGGGCGCTAGCTACGCGTCGCGCGGTGCAGGGCGACGATGCCGAAGGTGAGGTTGCGCCAGCCGACTTTCGTCCAGCCACCGGCGGCGATCCGGTGTGCCAACGCTCGCTGATCGGGCCAGTCCCGTATCGACTCGGCCAGGTAGCGGTAGGCGTCCGGATTGCTGGACACCCGATCGGCGATCCACGGGAGTGGGCGTAACAGGTACTCGCGGTAGACCCGGTCGAACCACCCCCAGATCGGCCGGGAGAACTCGCAGATCACCAGCCGTCCACCGGGACGGGTAACTCGGGCGAACTCGGCCAGAGCGGCATCCACGTCTGAGACGTTGCGCAGCCCGAAGCTGATCGTGACCGCATCGAAGCTCGCGTCGGCGAAGGGCAACGCCAGAGCATCGGCGGCAACCTTGGGTACGTCGCGGGCTGCGCCCGCTGAGAGCATGCCCACCGAGAAGTCACTCGCCACCGCGTACGCGCCACGGGCGGCAAGCGGCGTGGTGGAGACGGCGGTACCGGCGGCCACGTCGAGCACCTTGTCCCCTCGGCGTGCTTCGACCGCCATCGTCGTCGCCTTTCGCCAGCCGCGGTCCTGACCGAGTGACATGAGTGTGTTGGTCAGGTCGTAGCGGTCCGCGACGGTGTCGAACATCGCCGCAACGTCGCTGGGGCTCTTGTCCAGACCGGCCCGCGAGCCTGGTTCGCGTCCGGGTGTCACCGTCGCGACGCTACGCATCGCGGAGGCGACCTACGCTGAGGGGGTGAGCGTGGCGGAGGAGCTGAACAGCCGCGACGGTGATCCGCGCCGGGTCAAGCGTTTCCGCCTGCACACCAGGCCCCTCGAGAACCGGGGTCGCTTGATCGACCTGCTCCCCCGCAACCAGGCGGTGGCCTGGGTCAAAGACGATGACGGCCTGATCGGCTGGGGTGAACTCGCCCGGCTGGAGGTCAAGGGGCCGGACACCTTCGCTCAGGCTTCGCGCTGGTGGCGGGAACAGCTTGCCGAGATCACCGCGACTGACGAGGTCGGGATGCCGGGGACCGGCCCGGTCCTGTTCGGTAGCGCAGCCTTCGACATCCGTACGGGCGCGTCGGTTTTCGTGATTCCCCGCGTCGTCCTCGGTCGATCCGCAGGCCGTACCTGGTTGACCGCGTCGCCGGATGAGCGGCCGGCGCTGGCGATCGATGACGTTGCGGCTCCCGGGGCAATCCGGTACGCCGACGGGGCGCAGACGGCGGCGGGCTGGATCTCCTCGGTCGCAGAGGGGGTGGCCCGGCTCCGGGCGGGCGAGGTGGACAAGGTCGTGCTGGCCAGGGATCTGATGGCCACGACGACGCTGCCCTTGGATGCCCGGCATCTGCTGCGGCGGTTGGCCGATCGATGGACCGATTGTTGGACCTACGAACTGGACGGTCTGGTCGGGGCGACGCCGGAGTTGCTGGTCCGTCGGACCGGGTTCCAGGTCACCTCGCGGGTCCTGGCCGGGACCGCAGCCCGCGCGGGACAGGGCAAGGACGAAGCGGTCGGGCGAGATCTGCTGGCCTCGGCCAAGAACCAGGACGAGCACCGGTACGCCATTGCCTCTCTGGCAGAGGCGCTTGCGCCGTTCTGTTCGACGCTGACCGTGCCGGCTCCGCACCTGTTGACGCTGCCTACCTTGATGCACCTGGCGACCGACGTATCCGGCGAACTGTCCGGCCATCCGGACCTACTCGACATCCTCGCCGCGGTGCATCCGACCGCAGCGGTGTGCGGCACGCCACGGGACGTCGCCATCGATCTGATCGCCGAACTCGAGGACATGGACCGCGGCCGGTACGCCGGCCCCGTCGGCTGGCTCGACGCCGCTGGAAACGGCGAGTTCGGGGTGGCGCTGCGCTGCGCGCAGATCGAAGACCGGGCGTTACGCCTGTTCGCCGGCTGCGGAATCATGGCCGATTCCGACCCGCAGGCCGAGCTCGCCGAGGCCCAGGTGAAGCTCCTGGCCATTCGCGACGCCCTGGAGAGCTGACCGATCGGCGCGAGTCCCGCGCCGCTAACATCCGCGCGCGTGTCAGGCAAGCGCGGCAGCCATCGGCGTACGCGCCCCGGCCCGCGCGTACTGGTCGCCAGCACCTCGGGGATCTTCGTCGAGTCCTTCGACTGGTCGCTATATGCCCTGATGGCGCCGTATCTGGCAGGGCAGATGTTCCCCGGCTCGAGCCCGGTCGCGAAACTGCTCGGCGCGTACGTGGTCTTCGCTGCCGGGTTCCTGGCCCGGCCGTTCGGCAGCTTCCTGATGGGAAGGGTCACCGACGTCCGCGGCAGGCGCGTCGGGCTGACCTTCTCGGTGTCCCTGATGGCCTTGGGCGCGCTGGTGATCGCCGTTGCGCCGACGTCGGCTGTGATCGGTTTCGGAGCGGCTGCCCTGGTCGTCGTCGCGCGCCTCGTGCAGGGCATTGCGATGGGCGGGGAGGTCGCCACCGCAGCGACCTATGTCGTCGAGTCCGCGCCCGCGGAGAAGCGGTATCGGTTCGGCGCCTTCACCTACGCCGGCGATGCACTCGGGACGCTCGGCGCCACAGTCGTGCTGGCGGTGTTGCTGGCCACGCTGGGAATCGATGCGGTAGAGGGCGGCGGCTGGCGGATCGCGTTCCTCATCGCGGCCGCGCTTGGCTTGGTCGCGCTCTGGATCCGGCGCGGCGCACCGGAGTCGTCGATCTTCGTGGCCTCCCAGTCGCTGGAGGTGAAGCCGTCCGTCCGGCCCATGCTGCGAGAGCACCTGCCGCGGATGTTCCTGGTCTTCGCGCTGACGATCGGCTCGACGATGGGCGTCTACTTCGGCAGCGTCTACCTCCCACAATTCGCTGCGCACACCGGCCAGATCTCAGCGGAGTCCGCCACCGCAGAGCACACCGTCGCCCTGGTCGTTCTACTGCTCGCAATGCTGGCCTCCGGGTTCCTCGCCGATCGATACGGGCCGCTGGCGCTGATCCGGACTGGCTTCACGGCTGCTGCAACATTGACCGTCCCGTTGATGTTGGGGCTGGCAGCTGGTTTGCTGCCCTACTGGGTTGCTGCGCCGATGTTCACCCTGTGCATCGGGTTGCAGCTCGGTGTGACCCCGCTGACCGGCGCTCGGCTCTTCCCAGTCCCGATCCGGGCTGTGGCCCTGGGCGTGCCGGCGGCGCTGGCGATCGCTCTGTTCGGTGGCACGTTTCCGTTCCTGGCGGAGTGGTTCATCGACCTCGGGCACCTGCAGTGGGTTCCGACGTATGCGGGTGTGGGACTGGCTGTCTCGGCGTTCGGCTCGTGGCTCGTGACAGAGAAGCTGCTGTATTCGGTGGACCACATGGGTCGGCAAGGTGGCAACTCGACGGCGGTCTAGGAATTGCCTGCGCGGGCAGGGACCGATCCCGGTCAGCATGGCCATCCGCCTGGCCGCCGACGCCCAATGGCAACGGATCATCTATTCCCTGCATTCCGGCCAAAAATCGAGGCACCCCAGACAGATTCGCCACGCCACCGATGACGACGCGCCCCCATACTGAGCCCGCAAGCACCCAGCGACATCGCACGCGCGCAGCTAGAAGACCAGACCGTGCCGCTCGATGAGCGGGAACGTGCTGTCCATGTCGGCGTCGCAGTGGTACGGCGCGGTCATCTCGCTCAACTGCTCTGGGGTGGGCG
>JALZDV010000435.1 GCA_030862345.1 Actinomycetota bacterium
GGTAGGTGTAGACCAGCTTCTCCAGCTTGTTGCGGTCCAGCTTGTGGTAGTTGACCAGCGCGGAGAACCCGTCCTTGCGCCCGTCCCACACGTGCCACACGAACGGCCGGTTACCGAACAGTGCGCAGTGCTGCTTGAAGAACTCGTCGCGCAGCCAGCCGTCGAGGTTCTTCCTGGTGCCGGTCTGCTCCAACAGCTGCTTGACCTTGCCCGGCGACCACGCGCTCCCGAATGCCGTGGCCAACACGTCCTGCAGCCGGTCCGCCGCCGGCGCCTCCCGCGCAACTGGGGGCAGGCAGACGATGCCGTCGGCGTCGGCGAACCGGTCGAGGTCGTCGGACTTGGGCTGCTCGGGCCAGCGGTAGCCGAGAAGCCGGCCGACGGCGACCTGCAGGGGGGCCGTGGCCACCTCCGGGCGGCCCTCGAAGAGCCACTGAGTCGGGTCGTCGGACCACGGCTCCGGCAGCGGCCCGGCTTCGGCTGCGATCTTGCGCCAATGTTCGATATCGAACGGCACCTTCAAGAGCGTCGCGTTTGTCACCTTCAGCGATTGGTCCAGCTTGCGGACTTCAGCACGGAACTCGTCTGACGAGCAGTAGGCCCACACAGCAGCCAGGTCTGAATCGTCACGAGGGATGACCGTGGCACAGTTCTGATTCCACGCATCTCCCGTGTAAAGGGTCGCCGCCAAGTCGCCGGTCTGACTCACAACAACGCCACGCGAGCCCCAGATACTCGTGCCACGTATGTGTGCTCCTGGCTCGTCAGCGAGATCACCCCGCCCGTCATCCCATCGAATCACGTGCTCTCGGCCACCATAGAAAGCTGTGATCGCAACGGCACCCTGGTGACGAATCCAACCATCGCCGATGCGAGTCAGCTCCCAGAAGTGCCTTACATATCGAACGTCGTCGCCAGATCCAAGACCCCAGTGAGAATTCGCATGCCGCTTGAGAAGCTGCAGATTGACGGTGTCTGTATCCAGGATGATGCGAGCATCGGGATTTTTCAACTGTCGCTGCTGATCGATGTAGACGAGATCAGAGTACGCGAGTGCCGTAGCCTTGTCGATCGGAAATGTCCGGGTCTCAGTGTTGATTGCCGCAGACCTTGACCCGACTGCTGGTCTTGCGTTGTCGGCGACCAGCAGAAGAGGCTTGACGACTTCACCTGTAACGGCGCTGAACGCTCCAGGCCCGAGTCGAGCGACCGCACCAAGCGTAGTTGATCTCAAAATCCACTTTCGAAACTCCTCGTAAGCACCCAAGTAAAGCCAATTCTGTGGAGTGACTAGCGCCAGTGAACCCCCGGCCCTAACGAGTCCAACGCAGCGTCTCATAAAAGCTGTACCGAGATCAGCCTTGGCCTCTCGAAAATTAGTCGAAAGGTGCCGCTTGAGCGCAGGGCCTTGGTTGACACTAGACAGGTACGGCACGTTGGTCGCCACCAATGTATAGCGGCGGGTGAGCATGTCAGCGGCCTGTGCTGCCGAAACCGCATCCACGCCGAGCAACCGCATGGATGAATCGGCCCGCTCGTACGCGAGCGCCTCGTGCAGGAGTGGAGCGACTTCCTCCCACTCCACGTCTTCGAGAGACCCCTGCTGCAAATCATTGCCGCCATTGATGATGTCCCGCGGGTCGATTAGACTCCCGAGTGTTTCGCCGTTTCGGAACAGCCGATGCAACCTGGCCAGCGCGCGCTCAAGGCGTGCGTCGCTGCCAGCAAGCTCGACCCATTCTTCCATTGGTGCGTTGATGGACAAGCCGGAGGTCACGATGTTCAGACGCGCGATTGCGCGCCAGCCCCCGGTCCGCCATGCCGTCAACGCGACCGCGAACATCGCAATCTGGACACACCGCGGGTCGAGCTCCAGGCCGAACAAGTTGTCCCGCAATACCACGTCCTGCGCTTCGACGGGCGAGAGTCCTTCCTCCTCGGCCCGCATCTGCCAGAGCATCGAGAACGCCTCGACGAGGAAATGGCCCGACCCGCAGCACGGGTCCATGACCGTCACCTCGGCTACCCGCTCCGGCCAGCCGTCGAACGTTCCCGCCACCGGGGTGCCGTCGTCGTCGAACCGGAGGTACTCGAAGCCCTTCACCAGCGGGCTGTCGGGGTGCCGAGCGGCCCACCAGGCGCCGAGGGAATTCTCCAGCAAGAACCGGACCATGTAGTTCTCGGTGAACAGCTGGGTCACCGGGCCGAGGTCGGCACCGCCGATCTTGCGCTCGGACTTATTGACCTCGTCCTTTTTGTCCTTCTGCCAGAACTGGTACACCCAGCCCAGGGCGTCGTCGGCGAGGAAGACCTCGCGCGGGAGGGCGTCGATGATCCGCTCCAGGGCGTGGCGGCCCTCGGGGGCGAAGCGCAGCCGCACGCACGGGTCGTCGAGGCGGAAGATGCCGGGCAGGATCTCCGCGGCGAACCGGGCCGCCACCGACCAAGCATCGGGCTCGCCGAGTTCGGCGGCCAGCTCGTCGCAGTCGTCGAGCGTCACCGCGGTCTCGAACTTCGGATGTAACAGGAGGTTGTTCTCCGCGAGGAAGCGGGCGAACAGTAGGCGGTGCCACTGCTCGTAGG
>JALZDV010000450.1 GCA_030862345.1 Actinomycetota bacterium
CCCCCCCCCCCCCGGCGGGACATGCCCCTGGTGGCCGGAATCCCCAGTGCCTTTCCGGCACCCGGCCCGCTGTCCGGGCGGATGATCGCAGCCTGCGTGCACCTCACTCCGGAGACCGTTGTGCTGGTCGAGACGCTGCGTGGCCTGGGTGCCAGGGCGCGGCTGTGCGCGGCCAATCCACTGTCCACGCAGGACGGCGCGCTCGCCTACCTCCGACGGCTGCCGGGCGTCGAGGTCTTCACCGGTAGCGCTGACTGGGACGGCTACCGGTCGGCGGTCGAGAGTGTCGCGGGGATGGGCGCCGATCTCGTCATCGACGACGGTGGCGACCTGATCCTGGCGATGCACGACGGTCCCGCACAGACTGGCCGGCCATTGCTGGGTGGCTGCGAGAGCACCTCCACAGGTGCGCTTCGGCTGCAGGCTGCCCATGCGGCCGACAGCCTCGGGGTGCCGGTCTTCGCGGTCACCCAGGGCGCGGCCAAGCGCCTCTACGACGACGTGCATGGCACCGGCCAGTCCGTCCTGGACGCTCTACTTCGTACGACGAACCTCCTGCTGGCCGGTCGGGTGGCGGTCGTCGCCGGCTATGGCGCTTGCGGGCGCGGCATCACGAGCAGGTTGCGTGCCATGGGAGCGCGAGTGATCGTCACCGAGATCTCTCCGCAAGCCGCGCTGCAAGCCAGTCTCGACGGACTTGCCGTACGCCCGATGATCGAGGCCATCAGGGATGCCGACCTCGTGGTCACCGCTACGGGCAGCCGGGATGTGGTCACCGAGCAGCACCTGGGTATCGCCAAGGACGGCGTGATCCTGGCCAATGGCGGGCATTTCGATGTCGAAATAGACGCTCAGTGGCTGCGCTCGTCCTGCCGAGGCACCCCCGTACGGCCCGGCTTGATGTCCTACGCCCTGCCCAGCGGCCGAGACGTGCTGCTGGCGGCGGACGGGCGTGTCGTGAATTTGGCCGCGGCAGAGGGACACCCACCAGCAGTCATGGATGTCACCTTCGCGACCGTGGCGCTCTGCCTGCTCGAGCTCGGCGCGAAACAAACCACCGCCGCGGCCACCCAAGGGCGGCAACGCTATTCGGCCGGGGTGCACGCCGTGCCGGCGCACATCGACACGACTGTGGCGCGTCTGGCACTCGAGAATGCCGGGGTCCGGCTCGATGTCGCGACTGCTGTGCAGCGGGAGTACTTGCGTTCGTGGGGCGGCCCGGTGCGCGCCGCGTTGCACCGGGATCACGCAGAATAGGCCCATGATCGGTGCACGTTCCAGGGTCCTCGTCGTCGACGATGATCCCTCATTGGCCGAGATGCTGGGCATCGTCCTACGGGCCGAGAACCTGGATCCCGCCTTTGTGGCAGACGGGGCACGCGCGGTCTCGGCGTTCCGCGAGGTTCGGCCGGACCTGGTCCTGTTGGACCTGATGCTCCCCGGCGCCGACGGAATCCAGATCTGTCGCGAGATCCGCCAGGAGTCCTTGGTGCCGATCATCATGCTGACTGCCAAGGCCGACACCGTCGATGTGGTCCGCGGTCTCGAGGCCGGTGCCGACGACTACGTCATCAAGCCGTTCAAGCCGATCGAACTCGTGGCCCGCATCCGGGCGCAGATGCGGCGAACCGACACCGATCACCCGGAGAGCCTCGCCATCGGCGAAGTGACGATCGACGTGGCCGGACATCAAGTGCGGCGTGCCGGTGTCCCCATCCAGCTGACGCCGTTGGAATTCGACCTGCTGGTCGCCCTTGCTCGTAAGCCCCGACAGGTCTTCACCCGCGAACACCTACTCCAGCAGGTCTGGAAGTACCGTCACGCTGGTGACACCCGGCTGGTCAACGTGCACGTGCAGCGTCTCCGGTCGAAGATAGAGATCGATCCGGAAAACCCCGAGGTCGTCCTCACCGTACGAGGGGTCGGCTACAAGGCCGGACCTCCGTAAGCCGCTCAGCTCGGACGACATGACCACTTCCCTACCTGCCGCCTGGCGAACCCGCTCGCGGAGCGTGGTTCGGGACTTGCGGCTGCGCGCCCGGATAGCGGGACGGGCCGCCTGGCGGCACTGGCGCCGCTCGCTGCAGTTGCGCGTCGCCCTCATCACCATGGCGGTGGCCGGCGCCGTCGTGATCGTCATCTCGCTCATCCTCTTCGACCAGATCCGGACCCAACAGCTGGCCGCAAAGAACGACGCCGCCATCTCCCAGGCGCAGGTGGGGGTGCAGTACGCGCGAAACCAGGTAGTCGCAGTCCCCTCCGGGGATCCACGGTCCATTCGGGAGACCCTGCAACGGACCGTGGACGAGTTGCTGACCCGAGGGGGAAGCGCCGGTCAGTTCGCGATCGTCATGATCAACCGGGACACGACAACGCCGTTGACCCAGCCGTCCTTCGCCGGTCTGACTCCGGCCCTGCCGCAGAGTCTCGTCCGCAGCGTCAGTGAGGGCACGCAGGCCTACGAGTACGCGGTGATGCCGACCGACGTTGGGGATCGCGTGCCGTCCCTGGTTGTCGGTGCTCCGGTGCCCAGCCAGTCCGGCACCTACGAGCTGTACTACGTGTTCCCTCTCGACCAGGAGCAGCGCAGCCTCGAGGACATCAGGAGCACCGTGGTGGCCTCCGGCCTGGCGCTGGTCGTCCTGGTCGCGGGTTTCGGCGCGCTGGTCACCCAACTCGTGGTCCATCCGGTTCGGTTGGCCGCCCAGACGGCCGAACAGCTGGCCTCCGGCCAACTCGAGCGCCGAATGCCGATCCGCGGGGAGGACGACCTGGCCAGGCTCGCCGGCTCGTTCAACCGGATGGCGGCCAGCCTGCAGAGACAGATCACTCAGCTGGAGGATCTGTCCCGGTTGCAGCAGCGCTTCACCAGCGACGTCTCGCACGAACTGCGCACGCCGCTGACTACCGTGCGGATGGCTGCCGACATCTTGCACAGTGCCCGGGCCGACTTCCCGCCCGACGTCGCCCGCTCGGCTGAACTCCTGCAGACCGAACTCGGCAGGTTCGAGGTGCTGCTCACCGACCTCCTGGAGATCAGCCGCTACGACGCGGGAGCCGCCAGCCTCGTAGCGGAACCCACCGACCTCGGTCCGCTCGTCGCGGACGTCCTGACCAGCGCCGAGCCGGTGGCCCAGCGACGCGGGGCCAACTTGGTCCTCAGGCGACCGGACCAGCCGGTCATCGCCGAGATCGACCCGCGACGCATCGAGCGGATCGTGCGCAACCTGGTGCTCAACGCCATCCACCACGGCGGGGGCGGACTCATCGAGGTGACCCTGGCCGGCAACAAGGCAGCCGCAGCGATCACCGTCCGCGACCATGGCCCCGGCATGAATCGGGAAGAGGCCATGCGGGTCTTCGACCGCTTCTGGCGTGCGGACCCGGCGCGCAGTCGAGACGGCGGCGGAACCGGTCTCGGCTTGTCGATCAGCCGCGAGGACGCCCGACTCCACGGCGGCTGGCTGCAGGCCTGGGGCCGGTCCGGGAACGGCGCGCAGTTCCGGCTCACCCTTCCGCTGCGGCAAGGTGTCGAGTTGGAGGGCTCACCGCTTCCCTTGGAGCCGCGGCCGGAGATCGACGAAGCCTACGACGTCGTCGCCGGACCGACCGGTGCCTGGCCGTGACCCGGTCCCGCCGAGGAACCCGGCTGGTCGTCTGCTCGGCAGTCCTGGGGCTATTGATGAGTGGCTGCTCGACGGTGCCGACCGGCTCGGCGCCGGTGCCTATCACCCAGGTCGGCGGGGAGTTGGCCGAGCCGGTCGGTGTCCAACCGCTCTCGCCGGAACCAGGCGCGAGTCCCGAGGAGATCGTGCGTGGCTTCATCGAATCCTCGGCCAGTACCGCCCAGGGACGTCCAGTCTCCCGGGAGTACCTGACCGCGGCACAGGCGCAGAGCTGGGACGACACCGCCAGCATCGCAGTGATCGAGCCGGAGTTCTCGGCAGTCACGTCTGGGCCGGAAACGATCGTTCGAGTCACCGGGCAACGCGTGGGCAGTGTCGATCGCGCCGGGCTGTTCGCTCCCGACATCGACGAGTTCAGCATCGAACTGGCCCTCGTGCAAGAGAACGAGCAGTGGCGGATCGCCCAACCGCCCGCTGGCATCTACATCACTCGCACCGATTTCGCCCGGGCATACGAACAGCGCGACATCTTCTTCCTGGACACGACCAGTCGCTTCGTCGTCCCCGAACCGAGGTTCTTCGTCCGGGGCGCGCGGGCCCAGTCCACCCAGATGGTCGAGCGGCTGATCGCCGGCCCCAGCCTGTGGTTGTCGCCTGCGGTGCAAAACCAACTCGAGGGGGTGGACCTGGCCAGCAGCGTCCTGGTGACCGGCGGGCGGGCCCGGGTCGAACTGAGCGAGGTCGGCGAGCAGAGCAACGAGGCGCTGGAAGGCTTGTCCGCGCAATTGACCTACACGCTGCTCGGTCAACTGTTCGTGCAGAGCCTGGAGATCACCGTCGACGGGGCGGCACTGCAACTGCCCAACGTAGGCACCGTTCAGGTGCTTTCCGACTGGTTGAGTTTTGATCCGGACGCCTTGGCCGGCGCGGTCACCGGAGTTGGCCACTACATCGACGCGGGGGGCGTTCGGGTGCAGGACGGCAGCCCCATCCCGGGCCCAGCTGGGCAGGGCACCTATGCCCTTACGAACGCAGCCGTCTCGCTGGACGACAGCAGCGGCGAGCTGCTGTCCCTGGCGGGGCTGTCGGTCGGTGCTCAATCCTCCACCCTGTACGTCGGACCCTACGGCGCAGACCTCGCCCCGGTGCTCACCGACTCCCGGCTCACCGCTCCCACCTGGAGCGGAGTCGCCGAGGAGGTGTGGACTGTTCGCAACGGCAGTGACGTCCTGCGCATCCCCACCGGTGCGTTGGCTCAGCCCGTACCGGCCCCCGAGCTGGCCGGGACCGGTGCGGTCCGGGTCTTCCAACTGTCCCGAGGCGGCGCACGTGCCGCGCTGATCATGGAGACCGACGCCGGCCCAGCCCTGTTCGTGGCCGGAATCGTGCGCACCGCAGACAGCGTCACGGTCGGTGCCCCCCGTCAGATCGCCCCCGGCCTGACCGGGATGCAGGACGTCTCGTGGGCCTCGGCCGACAGCCTCATCGTGCTCGCCGCTGACGCCAGGGGCGAGGAGGTCGTGCCGTACACGATCGGCGTGGACGGCTGGGGCATCACCGCTCTGACCACCGACGGCCTCCCCGGCGAACCAGACTCTGTGGCTGCGGCCCCGAACCGCGCGTTCCTGGTGTCGGCCGCGGGCACCGTCTGGCAGTTCAGTCTGGACATCTGGGCAGCCCTCACCCCGGGGCAACCGCCGCTGGCCGGCACGAACCCGTTCTATCCGGGCTGAGTCCGCGCCAGCGCTGCGCGGCCGGGTGGAATCGACGCGTATCCCGGCGGTTCTGGCCAGTTCCGCCAGGGCGGTACTTCGCACCTCGCGGACCGGCCGGACGTGGTCCCTGTGCACAACGGGCTTTCGGTCCACAACGGGGCCGTGGCTGCACCGTCGGGCGGCTCGCCAAGCAACCGTGCCCCGGTGATCAGTAGCCGAGTCAGATCCGGGCGCGGCCCGCTCGCCAGCCTGATCGAGTTGCTGCTGCCTCGAGCCTGTGTCGGTTGCTCCCGGGACGGGATGACATGGTGCGCGGACTGCCTGGCAATCGAGTTCGACCCGGTCCCGCATCGCCCGGATCCCTGCCCAGCCGGGTTGCCCCGACTGGCAGCCTCGGCGGCGTACTCGGGCAGCGTGCGCTGCGCCATTCTGGCCGCCAAGGAGCGGGACCGGCGCGAACTCGACCGACCGCTGGGGGCGATGCTGGCCGGCGCGATCGGTCAGCTCCTCGCCTCCGAACCAGTCGGGCCGGGCGGCCACGGCCCGCTGTGGCTGGTGCCCGTACCAGCCAGTCCGGCTGCGCTGCGCGAGCGGGGCCGTGATCACGTGGGAGATTGGACGCGCTGGGCGCTGCGCAGCCTGCGTCAGGTCCAGGTGCGGGCGAGCCAGGTACCGGCGCTGCGTCGAACCTCGGGTGGCCAGGACTCCGTCGGGCTGGATGCCCGGCAGCGGGTGGCGAACCTCCGCGGCGCCTTCGCCATGGGCCGGATCGGCCCGCCGCCGCCCGGAACGCGCGTTGTCATTGTCGACGACATCGTTACCACCGGGGCCACGCTGGTCGCGGCGGGCACCTGTCTGTCAGACGGCTTCGGCCTTGATCCGCAGCGGATGTGTGCTGCCGTCGTGGCCGCCACGCAGCGACGCGCGGCCGGTGACCGGTACTGATAC
>JALZDV010000453.1 GCA_030862345.1 Actinomycetota bacterium
CCGGACAGGATCAGTGCCCCAGCGGTCAAGGCGGAGATCCCGAGAACGGAGCCGCGCCTCATGATGCAACCTGATTCATGGTGAAACCTCCTGTGGGGATCGTGTCCCGGTGTCTGAATCCGGTGTGGGATGGGATTTTCGAGTCAGCAGGTGTACGACGATGGCCGCCACCAGGAGGCCGAAGCCGACGAGGACGGTCGTCGTCTCGAGGTAGAGCAGGAAAAAGGCCCCCACGAGGCAAAGAATCCGTTCGACCGGCCCGGCGGGGCCGAGCAGCCACTTACCCGTCACGACGGCCAGCGCCGCCACCGCGACTCCGGAGATCACCGTGACGAGCACGGTCTGCCCGAACGGGGCGTCCGCGATCAGTCCGGCCCCGGCCGGGGCGAGAACGAACGCGAAGGGAACCAAGAACGCCGGCAGCGTGTACTTCCAGGTCATCAGCATCGTCTTGTTCGGATTTCCTTCGGTGATCGCGGCCGCGGCCACCGCCGCAAGCGCCGTGGGCGGGCTCACCTCGGAGAGCACTGCGTAGTAAAAGATGAACATGTACGCCTCGGGCGTCCCGACACCGAGCGTGGTGAGCGCCGGAGCAATGATGACGGCTGCGATGATGAACGACGCCGTGACCGGTACCGCGAGTCCGAGCAGGATCACCGCGATGGCTGCGAAGAACGTCGTGAGCACCAGCATCATGGTGGGCCCACTGGATAGCACATCCGCGAGATCCACGATGATGCCGGACAGATCCAGGCCGAGCCCGGTGATCGTCAGCACCGCGACGATGAGCCCGGCGGCCGCGCAGGTGGCCGCAACAGGCAACACCCCGGAGGCGCCCTTGGCCAGTGCGGCGAAGACTCTGGGCGGGGTCATCCGGTGCCGCTTGTCCAGGAAGGACAGCAGGAAGGCAAGCAGGGTGGCGTACACAACGGCTTTGAACGCCGACTGACCCAGCGCCAGCAGTAACACGATGACGACCAGTGAGCTGAAGTGGTAACCGAAGCGACCCAGCAGCTTCCAGAAGCCCTGCTGAGGGATCTCGACTTCCCGTACGCCGAATCGGCGAGCGTCGAACTCTATGGCTAGGAAGATGCCGAGGTAGTAGAGCAGGGTCGGGATCAGCGCGTAACCGAGCACCTCGAGGTAGGAGACCCGCAGCAACTCGGCGATGATGAACGCCGCCGCGCCCAGGGTCGGTGGCGACAGGATTGCCCCGATGCCGGCTGCGGCCAGGATCCCGCCACCGGCCTCGCGCGGGTATCCCGCACGTTTCAGGATCGGCCAGGCCACCGAGCCGAGACTCACCGTTGTCGCGGTCGAGGAGCCCGACACGGTGCCGAGCAGGAAACCGGCCATCGTGACCGTACGGCCAGGAGCGGTACGGGATTTCCGGAACGCTGACAGGCTGATGTCGAGGAAGAACCGGCCCGCTCCGGACAGCTCGAGCACCGCGCCGTAGATCGTGAACAGGATGATGTAGGTCGCCGCCACGTCCAGCGGTACGCCGAAGATCCCTTCCGTACCCATGACGAACTGCGAGGTCAGCCGTGACAGGCCGTATCCGCGGTGCCCGATCAGCCAGCCGTCCGGAATGAGGGCGCCGAAGTAGGCGTACAGGATGAAGACTGCGACGATGCTCGGCAGCACCGGACCGACCGTGCGCCAGGTCGCTAGCAACACCAACGCGACGACGGCGAACCCACAGACGACGTCGATGATGAACGGTGCGAAGCTGCGGGCCAGGTAGGCATCGAACCCACCGATCAGCGGCCACAGCGTCACGAAGACGGACAGACCGGCGAGCAACCAGTCCCACAGCGTCGGCCGATCAGGCTGCACCTTGGCGCCGTCCGCATCGGCCGATTCGTGGCTGTTGCGGCGGCGCAGGATGCTCACCGCCGGTCGGTACAGCAGGAACGTCAGCGGCAGGACGACGGCGAGGAAGATGATCCGGTAGGGCAGGACGGTGAACGGTGCGAACACGTTGTACAGCGCGTACACCGACACCAGTGCGGCGACGAGGCTCAGGGCGAGTTGCAGGCGACCTTGCAGTGTCCGAGCCGGACGCTCCCCCTCCGCCTCGGGCGGGATGTCCTCGGTCAGCATCCGCTGCTCGGGTGCACCCCTAGGTGCGGCGTCGCGGTCGGGGCGCGCGCCACCGGTGAGGACGGCCTTTCCGGCGGGTACGGCATCGCCTTCCGCCTCGTCCCCCTTCCGGGCGGCGTTCGGCTCCGGTATGGCGTCGCCGCCGGCCGCGGTGTCTCGATCAGCCGCGGCGCTATCGGGTCCCGGGCGCTGGGTCATCGTCCGCGCAGCCCTTCCGTTCTCGGCCGTATCGCGGCAGTCTTCCGTTCTCGGCCGGATCGCGCGAGTCCGGCACCGTCCAGTGCGCCCGCTGGCCAAATTCCTGCGCCGAGTGTCACCTTGGACTTTCCGCGGTTATGCGCATAACCGTCAGATTTCGGGACCGGTTTCCGACAGTTATGCGCATAAGCGCGATTGATGGCACTCTCGGCTCACGCTGCCAATCCGATCATCCATAGCCAGAAGAGGAGCCAGGTGCCCGACGAGTTGGTGTTCCGGACCGCGCGCGAATTGGCCACCGCCATCCGTACTCGCGAGCTGTCGGCTCGCGAGGTGATGCAGGCCCATCTCGACCAGATCGAGGCGTGCAATCCTGCCGTCAATGCGATCGTCAGTCTCGACGGCGACGCTGCGATGGCTGCGGCCGACCGGGCCGACCGAGCCGACCGACAGCTGACGCGGGAGGCACCACTCGGCGTCCTGCACGGGTTACCCATGGCCCACAAGGACACCCATCTGACCGGCGGACTACGTACGACGTTCGGTTCGCCGGTACATGCCGACTTCGTGCCGAAAGCCGATGAGTTGATCGTCGAACGCCTGCACGCCGCCGGTGTCCTGACCACCGGGAAGACCAACGTGCCCGAGTTCGCGGCCGGCTCGCACACCTTCAACCCGGTGTTCGGGGCGACCGGCAATGCCTACGACCCGACCCGCTCGGCCGGTGGATCCAGCGGCGGAGCGGCCGTCGCCCTGGCCTGCGGCTTCCAACCCCTGTCCGATGGCAGTGACATGGGCGGGTCCCTGCGCAACCCGGCGGCGTGGAACAACGTCGTCGGCCTGCGCCCATCCCCCGGCCGCGTTCCGTCGTACCCGAGTGTGGTCGGCTGGGCCACGATGGGCGTACAGGGGCCGATGGCCCGCACCGTCGACGACGTCGCGCTCATGTTGTCGGTGATCGCTGGCCCTGATCGGCGATCTCCGATCGCGTTGGAAACCCCCGGATCGACCTTCGACGCTGACCTGGCGCTGGACCCGAACGGCCTCCGGTTGGCATGGTCTCCCGATCTCGGAGGCGAGTTCGCCGTGGAGCCGGAGATCGTCGAGATCCTCACCGGCGCCGTCGGGGTGTTCGAGAGTGCCGGCGCGATTATCGACCCGGCGAGCCCGAATATGGCCGGCGCCGAGCAGGTGTTTCGCACACTGCGGGCCTGGCAGTTCCAGCTGACCCACGCGAACCTGATGCGACAGCACGGCGACCAGGTCAAGGCCAGTTTCGCGGACAATATCGCCCAAGGTCAGGCACTGAGCGGGCCGGACGTGGGACGGGCAGAGGTCCTGCACACCGCGCTGTTCCATCGGGTACGGGAGTTCTTCGAACGCTACGACGCGCTCCTGCTCCCGGTCACTCAGCTGTCGCCGTTCCCGATCGAGCAGGAGTTTCCGACGCTGATTGCCGGAGTCGAGCAAGCCGATTACTTGGACTGGATGCGCTCGGCTTATCTGATCTCTGCCACCGGCTCTCCGGCCCTGTCGGTTCCCGCCGGATTCACCGCCGACGGCATGCCGGTCGGCCTGCAGATCGTCGGTCCGCATCGGGCGGACTGGTTGGTCCTGCAACTCGGTCACGCCTTCGAGCAGGCGACCGGGTACGGCCGGCGGCGCCCCTCGCTGGTGCGCGCGATGCACTGCTCCGGTAGGGATGGGGCAGGCAATCGCAGAACGCTGGCCGATAACCGCGGGCAAGCCTCAGCGGCACCTGAGACGCTAGGAGGGTGAGCACCGCCGCATCCACCTCCCCGCCGGTCCCAGCTGCAGAGGTAGCGGCGAAGCGCTGGCTACCGTCCTTTTTGATCTTGGCCGTGATCTGGGGTTCCAGCTACCTCTTCATCAAGGTGGGCGTCCAGGAATTGCACCCACTGCATCTATCGCTGTTCCGGGTGGCCATCGGAGCGAGCACCCTGCTGGTGATTCTGGCGGCCACTCGGGACCGGTTGCCCAGCGATCTCCGGCTTTGGATGCACCTGTTCGTCGTCGCGGGCATTGGAGTGGCTTTGCCGTTCACGCTGTTCGGCTACGGCGAGCAGCGCGTCGACTCGACCCTTGCCGGACTCTGGAACGCCACCACACCCTTGATCGTGCTGCCGATGGCCGTACTCGTGTTCCGTACGGAGCGGTTGACACTCAACAGGGTCATCGGGCTTCTGCTCGGGTTCAGCGGAGTCCTGGTACTGCTCGGCATCTGGCAGGGGGTGGATGGCACCCAGCTGACCGGGCAGCTCATGTGCTTCGCGGCCGCGGCTTGCTACGGCGTCGGCATCCCCTACCAGAAGCGTTTCGTCACCGGAGGTGCACAGTCCGGCGTCGCGCTTGCCGCCGCCCAGCTCATCCTGGCCACCGGACAACTGACGATCATCGCCCCGCTCGTCGCCGGCCCGCCACCGCTGCCGTGGACGCTGTCCGGCAACGTCATCGCCAGTGTCGCAGCCCTCGGGGCACTGGGCACCGGGATCGCCTTCATCTTCATGTTCCGTACGATCCGCCTGGCCGGGGCGAGCACCGCCTCGATGGTCACCTACCTGATTCCCCTGGTGGCCACCTTGATGGGCGTGCTGGTGCTGCGCGAGCAGCTGAGCTGGCACCAGCCGGTCGGCGGCCTGATCGTCCTGGCCGGGGTCGCGGTGTCCCAGGGGCTGTTCTCCCGACACCGGCGCGTCGAGGTGACGGCGGCGGGCACCGGAGACCCGCCTCGGATCATCGCCTCCGAGGCAGGTGCCTGCCAGGACTGCGCCGACGAGGAACCCGACCAGGGCCGCACGCGTCGCCTGCTCGTCCGACCCGATCAGGTGGGCGTGACCTCGGAGAAGCCACCCGCCCGGAACGCCTCGACGAACAGCGCATAGTCGGTACGTACTCGGCTGGCGTAGTCCAGGCCGAATGCGCACATGTCCTCGGCGAATGCCGCAATCGACTTGGGTCCGGTCCCGATGACGTCGGCAATAGCATCCTCGGTCTGGAAGTCCACCAGTGTGTCGTCGCTGTCCTCGTCGGAGACGCAGTGTGCCTTCGCGGTCGCCTGGCCGAGATAGCCCAGCACCGACCGGATCTGCTCCGGCTCCACGAGCTCGGACCACTCGAGATCCGCGTCGTAGGGCGAGAGTTCGTTCACCACGTATCCGACTCCGTCCAGGACGGTATGGCCCAGCAACGGATCGGATCGGGCCTGCAGCGACCGCTGGGAGACCGCCGTGCGATGCCCGTGATGGTCGAAGTAGTCGATCATGCGCTCGTCGTCGACGACCCGGGAGGGGGCCGCGACGTTGCCCTGCTTCATCGACAGGACGATGTCGTTCTCCAGCGCTTGGGTCCACCCTTCGATCAGGAAGTTGTACGCCGGAAGGCCGGCGCTGCCGATTCCGAACCCTGAGCGCCCCACGACGTCCTTGACCGAATAACTGAGTCGTCGCGACCGCTTTCCTTTCGGGATGGACTCCTTGTAGCTGTCGAAGGCGGCCATGACTTCGTGCAGCTCGTTCTTGTCTAGTTGTCGTACGCCGGCCGCGCTGCGAAAGCGGCGGTCGTAGTCCTCGATGACGGTGAGATCCTCGAGCAGATCGATGCGGCTGGCGAGCTTCGCGGTCAGCAGTACGTCGCGGACCGGCCCGTCGGTGTCGTCCAAGCCCAGCGAGAACACGTTGTCATCGTCGGTCTGGACGAAGTCATGGATCTTGTCGACGTAGGAGCGGGCGTAGACCTCGATCAGCTCGGTGATGATGTCGTCCGGAAAAGCCTTCTGCCATCCGATCAGCGCGATGCTGGCCGCCATCCGGCGTACGTCCCAGCTGAAGTGCCCGAGATAGGCCTCGTCGAAGTCGTTGACGTCGAAGACCAGGATGCCGTCGCCGTCCATGTACGAGCCGAAATTCTCCGCATGCAGATCGCCCTGGATCCAGACCCGGCTGGTGCGCTCATCCGCCCAGTTGTCCTTCATGGCTGCGAGGTCGGCGTAGAAGAGGCATGCGGTCCCGCGGTAGAACGAGCCGGGGTCCCCGGCCATCTTGCGGAACTTCGCCCGGAAGGCAACCGGATCCGCTGTCATCAGCTCGGTGAAGGCATCCTCCAGCACGGATACGACATGTGCCTGCCGCTGGTTGCTGCCGGCAGTTTTCCGAGTGGTCACCGCACGACGGTACTGTCGCGGGCGGTGAACAGACAGAGCGAGACGCCAGGCGAGACGCCAGGCGGCTGGGTTCATCTGGACGGCGCGGTCAACGTCCGCGATCTGGGCGGACTGCCCACGCAGGACGGTAGAACGACCCGCCGGCGGCGGCTGCTCCGGGCCGACAACTTGCAGGATCTGTCCGAGTCCGACGTTCGGTTACTGGTCGACGACTTCGGCGTACGGCAGGTTCTGGACCTGCGTACGGCCGCGGAGATCGAGTCGGAGGGACCGGGGCCGATCACCCGCGAGCCCGCGGTCACCGTACGGGAGCTGACCCTCTACCCCGAGGCAGGACAACGGACCGATGCCCTCACCGAAGAGCAGCCGGGATCGGGCCGGCATGGTGAATTGGCTGGGATAGGCGCGGGGGTAACCGGGCTGTCGGGGGCGGATCAGTTGCCCTGGACCGCGGCGCGACCGGCACCGGAGGCCATTGACCTGCGGGAGCGGCCCGCGGTCATCCACTATCTCGGCTACCTCAGGCACGCCGCCGGCAACATCGTCGAAGCACTGCGGTCCATCGGGGCCAGTTCCGAGGGCGCGACCCTGGTCCATTGCGCCGCCGGAAAGGACCGGACCGGCACCGTCATCGCCCTGGCGTTGCTGGTCGCCGGCGTCCGCCGCGAGGAGGTGATCGCCGACTACGCCCGCAGCGGTGATGTAATCGACAAGATCATGGCGCGCCTGGCCACTACTCCGACCTACGCAGCGGACGTCTCCGACGCCGAGGGCAATCCGGTCACCGATGTGAACATGAATCCCGACACCTGGGCGGCCATCGCCAACCGGCAGCGGCCCCGAGCCGAGACCATGCAACGGTTGCTGGAGATCCTCGACGAACGCGCGGGTGGGCCGATCCACTGGCTCACCGAGGAGGGTCTCGCCGCTGACGAGCAGCAGGCGATCCGCGCCCGCCTCCTCGACTGACACGCGGCCCGCCGTTGCCTGGGGGATGCTGTTCGTATGGCCGAGTCGCTGCGCGGTGTGATCGCGTTGCCCGACGGCACCCTGATCCGCGGGCGAGGACGTCGCGAGCCGTTGCCGCTCGATCCCCTTCCCGACTTCGGGCTCTATCTGGGCCGGCCCTCCGGCCGGCCGGGTCAGGTCATGCACCGTGCGGCATGGCAGCCGGACTGGCCTGCGGAGTGGATCGACTGGCCGGACTTCGGCACACCGCGGGACGAGAGAAAGGCAACTGAGGCCATCCGATGCGCATACGGCCGGGCTCGCGCCGGGCAGCGGGTCG
Source organism: Actinomycetota bacterium (assembly GCA_030862345.1). Lineage (GTDB taxonomy): Bacteria > Actinomycetota > Actinomycetes > Mycobacteriales > Geodermatophilaceae > JACCQS01. Next base: position 7,773 of record JALZDV010000453.1, read on the forward strand.
AAGTGGCCTGTAGCGGCGGCACCGGTCGGACCGGGACCGTGCTCGCCTGTATGGCCATCCTTGCCGGACACCCTGGCGAGGATGCGGTCAGCTGGACGAGGCGGAACTACCGGCCACGAGCGGTGGAGACCCCCGGTCAACGACGCTGGATCCGCCGGTTCGCCATTCGTGTGCACTCCTGCGCCGAGCAGGACGAGTAGGAGAAAAGCAACGACCCCGATCCTCGGGCAGGATCGGGGTCGTCTCGGATGCCGCGCGTTGCACGGTCGAAGTCGTAGGTCAGCGGTTGACGCTGATGCCTTCGCGATTGGCGAGAGTCAGCAGTTCGTCGCGCATTCCCGGACCAGTACTGCGCAGCAGGGCGGTTTCGATCGCACGGCGAGTACGAGCGGCCTTGCGGTGCTTTCGCCAGTTGTTCAGGGTGTTCATCTTCGTCACATCTCCTCAAGTGGTCATACACCTAAGTAAACGCATGCCCGGTTGGTTTGTTCCTACGTACCTATGGTGATCTACCGCACTATTCTGAAGATTCATCGGCACTGTCCGGAGGCTCTCGGCGGCGGCTTGTCCGATAACCGGACGGTGCGATTCTACGCAGAGTCACCAGGCAAGCGTGATGCCCGGGTCGCTCACTGCCGCGGCGAGATCAGACAGGAAGCGGGAGCCCAACTCCCCGTCCACGATCCGATGATCGAAGGACAACCCCAGTGTGGTCACCTGACGGGCCTTTACCTTGCCCTTGGATACCCATGGCCGCTCGGCAATCGTGCCGACGGCCAGGATGGCCGACTCACCGGGATTGAGGATCGGCGTACCGGTGTCCACCCCGAACACGCCGACGTTGGTGATCGTGATCGTCCCACCCGCCATGTCGGCCGGTGACGTTCGTCCGGCCCGCGCGGTCTCGGTCAGCTCGGTCAGGGCCGCCGCGAGTTGGGGCAACGACAGGGCTCCGGCATCCTTGATATTGGGAACGATCAAACCGCGCGGTGTAGCCGCGGCGATGCCCAGATTCACGTACTCCTTGACCACGATCTGCTGCGCCGCCTCGTCCCAGGACGAGTTGATCATCGGATGCCGGCGTACCGCGAGGACCAGCGCCTTGGCTATGAACAGCAATGGTGAGGTCGTGAGCCCGCGAAACTCCGGACGCTGCGCCACACGGGTGCGCAGCGCCATCATCCGAGTGACGTCTACGGTGATCCACTCGGTGACGTGCGGCGCGGTGAACGCGCTGCTCACCATCGCGGCGGCGGTGTGTTTGCGGACCCCCTTGATCGGGATGCGCTGCTCACGACTTGCCGGATCGAAGGACGGGCTGTGGGCCTGCCGATCCGTGGCGATGGGCTGAGCAGGGGCTTTGCTGAGCGCGTCGATGTCGGCCCGGGTCACCGTACCCTGCGGACCAGAACCGGTTACGGAATTGAGGTCGATTCCAACCGCCTTGGCGTACTTGCGGACCGGTGGCTTGGCCTTCGCTCGGCCGACCGGCGAGGCGGTCGGCTGCACCGTCACGGCCGACGCCGAGTCCTCCGGTTTCCCGACCGCGTGCGCTTCGGCGGCCCGGCCCATCTCGAGCCCACCATGTCGTACGGGCTTGGTGTCCATGTCCGGAGCTGTGGCCAGCAGGGGCGGCGCACCATCCGGCGGCTGCGGGCCAGGACCGTGCGCGGACCCGCTCGGGCTGGCCCTGCGCGGGCGCCGCTTGGCCACTGTCGTTCTCGGGCCGTACCCGACGAGCACCGCCGTTCGACCGCCAGGGGCCGGTCCGCCGATCAGTCCCGGTTCGATTGCCTCGCCCTCGCCGGCGACGTGCACCTCGGCCAATGTCTCGGCAGTAGGCGGCAGTCCGCCTGGACCGACATCACCTGCCCCGGCTTCGACCAGGGTCGGAGGCTGCGGCGTCGAGTTGGCGGCGCTGCCAGGCTCGGTCTCGATCGTGATGATCGGGGC
>JALZDV010000460.1 GCA_030862345.1 Actinomycetota bacterium
CCGCCCGTCAGCAGGATCCCGACTTCGCGGGTGTGCACGCCTCTGAAGAGCTCGACTCATTGCTGCCCGCAGCCGACTACGTGGTCATAGCCGCTCCGCTCACTGATTCGACCCGGGGACTGTTCGACGCGCAAAGCTTCTCCCGGATGAAGAGCTCGGCCTGGCTGATCAATGTAGGCCGGGGTGCCATCGTCGACGAAGCGGACTTGCTCGCGGCGCTGCGTTCGGACGCGATCGGCGGCGCGGCCTTGGACGTGTTCTCCAGCGAGCCATTACCACCTGACCATCCACTCTGGACACAGCCGAATGTGATCGTGTCGCCGCACATGTCAGGCGACTTCGTGGGATGGCTAGAAGCCCTCGCCGCGCTCTTCGGCGACAACTTCGACCGCTGGCGGGCCGGCGAGCCGCTGCTCAACGAAGTGGACAAGCGCGCCGGCTTCGTCCCCACGGGATGATCGAGGGGCCATGGATATCTGGGAGCTGTCCGCGACCGAGCTGATCGAGCGGTTTCGTCGAGGTGAAGCCTCACCGGTGGAGGCCACCGAGGCCGCCCTCGCCCGGATCGCGGCGTTGGACGGAAAGGTCAACGCATTCTGCCTGGTTGACAGCGAGCGGGCCATGGCCGACGCCCGTTACTCCGAGCAGCGCTGGCGGCGCGGTGAGCCGGGCGGCCTGCTGGACGGGGTGCCGGTCGCGATCAAGGATCTGTTCCTCACCCGGGACTGGCCGACGCTGCGCGGATCGCTGCTGATCCACCCCGACCAGCCGTGGACCGAGGACGCGCCGAGCGTGGCCAGGCTACGCGAGCACGGGGCGGTGCTCGTCGGAAAGACGACGACACCGGAACTGGGCTGGAAGGGGGTCACCGACAGCCCGCGCTGTGGCGTGACCGGCAACGCCTGGGATCCCACCTTGACCTCGGGCGGTTCCAGCGGCGGCAGTGCCACTGCGGTGGCGCTGCGGATGGTGCCGCTGGCTACCGGCACCGACGGCGGCGGATCGATCCGGATCCCGGCCGCCTTCTCCGGGATCTTCGGGCTCAAACCGACGTACGGGCGTGTCCCGCTCTATCCGGCGAGCCCCTTCGGGACGCTGGCGCATGGCGGACCGATGACGCTCACCGTCGAGGACGCCGCGCTGATGATGGACGTGCTGACCGGCTTCGACAGCCGGGACTGGTCAGCGATGCCGACACCGTCCGAGTCGCACCGCACCGGGCTGTACCGGGGGGTGGCCGGGATGCGAATGGCCTTCAGCGCGACCCTCGGCTACGTCGATGTCGACCCAGAGGTGGCCGCACTGGTCCGCCGAGCGGTGGACACATTGGCCGGTCTCGGTGCAGTGATCGAGGAGGTTGACCCTGGCTTCGCCGATCCGGTCGAGGCGTTCCACACCCTCTGGTTCAGCGGCGCTGCCAAGTCGGTCCAGCAGTTTCCCGCCGACTCGTGGTCGCAGCTGGATCCTGGACTGCAGGAGATCGTCGAGCGAGGGCGGCGGGTCAGCGCAAATGACTACCTGGACGCCAACTCCGAGCGGATGCGGCTCGGTGTCACGATGGGGCGGATGCACGAGACGTACGACGTCCTGTTGACGCCGACCACGCCGCTGGTCGCCTTCGCCGCAGGACAAGAGGTGCCACCGGGATGGCCACAGCCTCGGTGGACGTCGTGGACGCCGTTCAGCTACCCGTTCAACATGACGCAGCAGCCGGCTGCCACCCTGCCGTCCGGATTGACCTCGGCTGGTCTGCCGGTCGGCCTCCAGGTCGTCGGGCCGCGGCATGCCGACTCCAACGTGTTGGCCGTGTGCCAGGCATTTCAGGACGTGACCCAGCGCTCGATTCCGACGCTGTCATAGTTTTCTGCAGCCGGGGTGGCAACGACTCCGGCGACGTTGCCCCTCTCGCTGGAACCCGAAACGAGAAAATGAGAGCGACGGCCATAGCTGCCGCTCGGTGCACAGCGATCGTCCTTCGGCAGCGTCCGGCCAAGCTTTCCGAATTCACTCCCGCTGGCCCTTACCCTCCCGGTACTGCTGGCCCGACCTGGCTGAGCGCTACGTTTTTCGACCACTCGTTGTAGTGGCGGGGAGGACCAGGCGTGCCTGACGCCATTAGGCGCACCTCGGTGTGTACTAGGCGGGATTGTTGGTTCGAGTCCAACGGGGGAGCCCTTAAGCTCGCTGGCGGGGCGGTAGCTCAGTCGGTCAGAGCAAAGGACTCATAATCCTTCGGTCCTGGGTTCAAGTCCCAGTCGCCCCACGGCAAAGCCCTATCGTCGGGAGGCCGAGATGAGGTTCGCCGACCGCACGGAGGCCGGCCGAGGGCTGGCTGCGGCCTTGCAGCACCTTCGCGGCGATGACGTCATCGTCTGTGGCCTGCCACGCGGCGGGGTTCCGGTGGCCTACGAGGTGGCCGCTGCTCTGGAAGCGCCGTTGGACGTCATCGTCGTGCGGAAGTTGGGATTTCCTGGTCAGCCGGAGCTGGCGATGGGCGCGGTAGGCGAAGGCGGCGCACGTTTCATCGACGCCGAGACGGTTCGCCGCGCCGGACTGACGGCCGAGCAGCTGCATGAGATCGAGCACCGGGCGAGCGCCGAGGTGCAACAACGGGCGAGAGGATTCCGCGACGGCAGAGATCGCATCGAACGCGACGGCCGCACTGTGGTGGTCATCGACGACGGCTTGGCCACCGGGTCGACAGCGCGGGCAGCATGCCAGGTGGCCCGCTTCGAGGGAGCCGCCCGAGTCATCCTGGCGGTCCCGGTGGCTCCCAGCGGCTGGACGACAAGGATGGGAGCGACCGCTGACGAGTACGTGTGCCTCGAGTCGCCGCACTACATGTTGGCCGTCGGCAACTGGTATCAGGATTTCTCCGCCACCACGGACGAAGAGGTCGTGAGCTGCCTGTCCAAAGGACAGATGTGGCGTCACTAGCACCCCGTACGGCACAATGGCCACAGAACCACCGGGCCCGGGTTCGATGCGTTGGGGAAGACGTCATCGACGAGGGGGAACGGTGCTAACTCAGCTCAGCGAGCAGACCGGCCCGGCACGGGGCACGGTCTTCATCCATGCTTGCCCGCCCGCCCTGTGCCCGCACGTCGAATGGGCCATCAGCGGGGTCCTGGCCGCCCCGATCAGTCTCAAGTGGGACGCTCAACCTGTGGCGCCTGGTCAGTTTCGAGCCGAGCACACCTGGACCGGAGCTCGGGGGAGCGCCGCCCCGATCGCCAGCGCCTTACGCACGTGGACGATGTTGCGCTTCGAGGTGACCGAGGAGCCCAGCGCCGGCTGCGACGGGGAGCGGATCTGTCACGTACCCGGCCGCGGGATCTTTCGCGGCATCGTCGGGGCCAACGGCGACTTCCTGGTCGGTGAGCAGCAGTTGCGTCACCTGCTGGCTACCGCGTCGTCCCGGGAGGACCTCGACCACGGCATCCAATCCCTGCTGGGAGCGGCGTGGGACGCCGACCTCGAGCACTATCGGCATGCCGGAAACGGGTCACCCGGGTCCTGGCTGCACCAAGTCAGTTAATCGCGCTGTCCGACAACCGGCGTTATAGCGGGATGTTGCCGTGCGCCCCTCGACCTGCCGGCGCCGCGGCAAGGGCTTCCACCAAACGGCGGCGGGTATCGGCTGGCTCCACCACGGCGTCCACCACACCAAGCTGCAAGGCCCGGTTGACTCCACCCGCGATCCGCTCGTGCTCCTTGGCGAGGTGATCGTGTAGAGCCTGGCGATCCTCCAGTGCCGCAGCAGCAAGCTTCTTGCGGTGCAGGATGCCGACGGCGGCCTTCGCGCCCATCACCGCAACCTCGGCTCCCGGCCACGCGAAGACGGCGGTGGCTCCGAGCGAGCGAGCATTCATGGCGATGTAGGCACCGCCGTAGGACTTGCGGGTCACCAGGGTCACTCGAGGTACGACCGCTTCGGCGAAGGCATGCAACAGTTTCGCGCCTCGGCGTACGACGCCGTCCCACTCCTGCCCGACGCCCGGGAGATAGCCGGGCACATCGACCAGGACGACCAGTGGTAACCCGAAGGCATCACACATCCGTACAAACCGCGCCGCCTTCTCCGCTGACTCGGAATTCAGGCAGCCGCCCAGGCGCAACGGGTTGTTGGCAACCACTCCGACGCTGCGACCAGCCAACCGACCGAGTGCGGTGACGACGTTGGGCGCCCACCGGGTGTGCAGCTCCAACGGTGGTTCGTCGAGCAGGGCCGCGATGATCGGCTTCACGTCGTAGG